>QNZQ01000198.1 GCA_003972985.1 Gammaproteobacteria bacterium
GAAGCCCTACGGGCGCAATGGCTGCACTGCAGAAGATCCTCCGTTGCGGCAGCGTTTCCGCCGCTTCCTGCGTTCCTGGGAACATGCCCGGGATGCGGGGATCCCGCTGTTTCGTTACGAGGACCTGGCCACGGACCTGGCGGCACCGCTGAAACGGCTCTGCGACAGCCTCGATCTGCCCTGGGATCCCTCCATGGTCGAGTGGCCGGAGCCCGATCCGCGGATAGCCGATCCGCGGCACGGCAACGTGCGATTCTCTGCCGGAGGCGGCGGCTTGGCTTCCAACTTCGATCCCGGGCTCGCGCTGCGGGTCGCCGGAACCATCCACGAGGAGGACCTCGCCTGGCTGGAGCACCACTTCGATGAATTCAACCGGGCCATGGGATACCCCCGGCACCGGGATGGTCTGGAGCTGCTGCCGGGACGCCATCTGCCCACCTGGGAGTCCTGCCGCCGCTTCAAGTGGCGCCTGCAGCAGAAGCCTTGGCGCCACCTTGCGGTGAAGCTGGGCCTGAGCGGCTACAGGCCGCCCCCCCACTGAGGCCATGTCTCCGTTGCGCAGCAAGCGGGATGCCTCCGGGGGCGACGCCGGGGATTGGGAGCGGGGACGCGATATCCGCCTTCCCTTTCGCGTAACCTTGCAGGACGGGCGCGAGCTCCGCTGCGAAGAGATCCTGCGCCTGCTGCCAGGGCGGCGCCTGGTGTGCCGGGCCGGGCTGGGCGGTGAAACCTTTCTCGCCAAGCTCTTCCTTGGCGAGGAGGCAGAGCGCGAGGCCCGGGCCGATGCCGACGCGGTACGCGCCATGATGCGCGGCGGCATTCCCACGCCGGCCCTGCGCGAAGAAGCGAAGGTGCGGGGCCGGTCCCACCGGGTATTGCTCTTCGACTATCACCCTCGCGCCCGTTCCTTCCGCGAGGCCTGGGCCGCGGGGGATGCCGGTACGCGCCAGCGGTTGCTCGACGATCTGCTACGGCTGGTGGCGCGCCAGCACCGGGCGGGGCTGCAGCAGCGGGATTTCCACCTGGGAAATTTCATCCTCGATGCGGCTGGCGGTTTGTATGCCATCGACGGGGGTGATCTTCGTGTTTCTCCCCGTCCCCGGGGGCGCACGGCCGCACTGGCCGATCTGGCCATGCTCTTCGGTCACCTGCCAAGGCCGGAACTGAGCCGCGAGCGGTTGGCGGCCTATTTCGAAGAGAGGGGATGGCCGCCCGATTCCGGTTTCGAAAAACGCCTCCGCCGCGCGGCCGATCGCGCCCGCCACCGTCGCGCCCGGCGCATCGGGCGCAAGGCCTTTCGCAACTGCAGCGAATTCCTGGTGCGCCGCCGAGGCCGGTTCCATCTCTGCCAGCGGCGTGATCTCGACCCTTCCGTGCTGGACGCCTGGATGGCCGCCGGCGGGCTGGTGCCCCGGTCCGGGGATCATCTGCTCAAGGAGGGCAATTCGCAGACGGTGTGGCAGAGCCGTCTCGGCGAGCGCCCGGTGGTGGTGAAGCGCTACAACCTCAAGAACCGACGGCACGCGCTGCGCCGGGCCTTGAGCCGCAGCCGCGCCTCCCGTTCCTGGGAGAACGCCCACCGCCTGCGCGCCTACCACATCGCCACGCCGGAACCCCTGGCCATGATCGAGGAGCGCCGGGGGCCCTTCCGCCGGCGGGCCTGGCTGATTACGGCGCCGGCTCCCGGGCAGGGGGCCGACCGCTATCTTCGGGAAGCGCTAGACGAGACGGACTTGGTACGCCTGTCGGAGGTGGTGAACGCTTTTGCCGACAACCAGCTCGCCCATGGCGACATGAAGGCGAGCAATTTCATCATGGATGAAGCCCGGGTGCAGGTAATCGATCTCGATTCCATGCGTCGCCACCGCCTTCCCTGGCGGCGGCGCGCCGCCATCTACCGCGACCAGGCCCGTTTTCTGGAGAACTGGTCCGGCGAGCAGCGGCGGCGCTTTGCCAGGCTGCAGCGCCGCCGGCCCCGCTGACTTCCGCCAGCTCCGTAGGTTGGGCAAAGCGAAGCGTGCCCAACATCCTCCGGCGTTCTGTTGGGCACGTCGCTGCCGCTCCTTTGCCCAACCTACAAAACTGCCTCACCCAGAGCCCATAGCGCCTCGACATCCTTGCTAGAATAGCCTGAACCTTCCAGTCGATCGTCCCATGTCCCAGATGACTTCCCAAGATACGCCCACGAGCCGGGTGGTCGCCGTCGGTGCCCTGGGCGGCAGCGGTACCCGGGCCATCGCCCAGGTGCTCATGGATGCGGGCATCTACATGGGCGACGATCTCAACAGCGCCAACGACAATCTGCTCTTCACCCGGCTGTTCAAGGACCCCCGGTTTCGGGAAAGGGCGGATGCCGGGGAGGTGGCCGCCCGCTTCCGGGTGCTGGAGGCGTGGATGGCCCAGGATCGTCTCCAGTTGAGCCAGGCCGTCCTGCTGCTGCGCAGCACCCGTTCCAACCCGACTATCGATGGCGACGTGCGCTTTCTCACGCGGGTGCTGTCCAAGTTGGTGTCTCGGCCTGTGCAACGTACCCTGTGGGGCTGGAAGGAGCCCAACACCCAGCTCTGGGTGGAGGAGATCGGCGCTCATTTTCCCGATCTGCGCTACCTGCACGTGCTTCGTCACGGGCTGGACATGGCCTTTTCCGCCAACCGCCACCAGCTGCTCAACTGGGGGTCGCGATTCGGCATCCAGGTGGAGGAGGGCGAGCGGCCCGAGAGCCTGACCTGGAAGCAGCTCGAATACTGGATACGATCCACCAGGGCTGCTCTTGAAGCTGCGGAACGGCTGCCCGGTGGTTATCTGCTGATCAACCACGGCCGCTTCTGCAGGGAACCGCGAAAGGAGATCGACCGCATGCTCGACTACATCGGTGTGGATCCCGAACCCGGAAAACGGGAAGCGCTCTATGCCATTCCGCGCAGCCCGTCGAGCGAAGGGCGGTTCCGCGAGCACGACCTGGGAGTCTTCGATCGAGCCCAGCTGGATTTCTTGCGTGACATGGGGTTCGAGCTTTGAAGGCGCGGGCGAACAGCGTGGTGGCGGTGCTCGGTATGCACCGCAGCGGCACCAGCGCCCTGGCCGGCTGCCTGGAGGAGGCCGGCGTCCACCTGGGCGAGGTGAGGTCGGCCAACAGGGCCAATCCAAGGGGCAACCGGGAGAACCGGGACATCATCGCCCTGCACAAGGCGCTGCTCAGGCGCAACGGGGGTGCCTGGGACCGGCCGCCGGAGCAGGTGACCTGGAACCTGGTTGCGCGCTGGCGACGCGACCGCATCATCCGCCGTTTTGCCCGCCACCCGGTGTGGGGCTTCAAGGATCCGCGCGCGCTGCTGTGCCTGGAGGGGTGGCTGGATGCGCTGCCGGGGCTGCACTGCGTGGGTATCTTCCGCCATCCTCTCCTGGTGGCCCGCTCCCTGGAGCGGCGCAACGGCTTCCCCCTGGAGCGGGGGCTGGCGCTGTGGCTCGCCTACAATCGCCACCTCGTTCACCACCACGAGCGGATGGGCTTCCCGCTGCTCTCCTTCGACGACGATGGCCGGGTGTTCCTGGACAAGGTGAAACAGGTGGTGGCCGGGCTCGACCTGGGGCTGGACCCGGAAAAGATCAGCTTCTTCGACCCCGACTTCCGGCACGAGCTGGAGGAGGAGTGCTTATCGTTGCCGGTGGAGTGTGCGGAGCTCCACAAGGACCTTCTTTCACGCGCTCTGTAATCGCACGAAGGAGGAGAAGCAAGCTGAAACCCGTCTTCAACATCATCTTCGTGCCCGGCACGGTGCGCTACCTGCGGCTGGCGGTCGCCAGCCTGCTGCATTTTTCCGGCTACTCCTTCCGCCTGGTGGCCAATGGCCTGGACAGGGCGGAGCGGCAGCTGCTCGCGGACTACTGCGACAGTTCGCCACGCCTGGAGTATTTCGATTACCCGGTCAGCCGCATGCTCGACCACGGCACCATGCTCAACGTCCTCTTCCAGCGTGAAGCCTCGCCGTGGTTCGCCATGGCCGATTCCGACATCTTCGCCGTGGCGCCCTTCGAGGCCGAGCTGGAATCCGCGCTGGAGGAGTGCGACGTTTTCTCCTCCTGCCTGCCCCTCTCCATGCCGCCGGAGATGGTGCTGGCGGGTTTCTCCGGGCGCTGCCTGGAGACGCCGGGCGGCCTGCCCCTGGCGCCCACCTATTTCTCGCTCTACCGCACCGGGCCGTTTCGCCGCATCATCGGCGAAAGCCGCATCGGCTTCGAGGTGTACCATCCCGGCCGTTTCCTGCCGGAACTGCCCGAGGCCGTGCGCACCGATGATCTTCTGCAGGCGCGGCGCCTGGACACGGCGAAGCTGCTGAACGTCGTCGCCAGCGGCTACGGGGTGCGCTTCCGCCACCGGGAACTGGATGCCCTGGTCCACATCGGCGGCATTAGCCGCAAGCGCGGCAACTGGCGGGAATCGTGGCGCCGCAGGTTCAGGGGGTGGGGGGATGTCACCGAGGCCCGCATCGAGCGGGAGGTTCGCAGGCGCAGCCGGAACAAGGGCGCCGTGGAGCCGGGAAGCATCGCAGCGCAGAACATCCTCAGCCGCGCATTGCGCACCCCGCTCTCCGACTACTTCACCGCCTGGTTCGAACACCTTTTCGATGGCGCGCCGGAGCCCCGCTTCACTCTCCCGGACCCGCGCCTGCAGCAGCGCGTGGAACGCCTGCGAAAGGTCCTGGGCGAGCTCTACGAAGCGCACCCGGAGATCCGCTGAGCAAGGTTACGTCATTCCACTTGTGCAGGGCGGGCACCTGCTCGGAAAAACGCTGTGAATACGTCCATGTACGCTCTGCGTCGGCGTCCCTGCCTCCGAAGTTTTCCGATCAGCTATCCGCCCCGCTTTTCAACCACGTGCAGTTTTTAGATGATGTCATCCTGATCCGCTGAGGGGCGCTGGTGCCCGGGCTGGGGCTTTTTGCGATAATCACCCTTCGTACACTCGGCACCGCGCCGTCCATCCAAATTCAGACAGGCCAAATACATGATCATACTGGGAGTCGCCGGAGCCGTGAGCCACGACCCTGCGGCGGCGCTGTTCATCGATGGAGAGCTGGTGGCGGCGGCGGAAGAGGAGCGCTTCATCCGCGACAAGCACGCCAAGGGCCGCTTTCCCTACGAGGCCACGCGCTTCTGCCTGGAGTATGCCGGCATCCAGCCCGGCCAGGTGGACGTGGTCGCCTTTCCCTACGCCAGGATCCCGCTCTTCGGCAGTGCCGCCCGCTGGCACTACGCGAGGCGTCACTGGTACGCGCCGGACCGGGCGCTCGCGGCGCTCTTCCACGGCAACCGCCGCTACTGGCGCAACCGCCGCCGCACCGAGAAGCTCATGGCCGACCTGGGGCTGGGCAACGCCCGGCTGGAGATGGTGGAGCACCACCTGGCCCACGCCTCCAGCACCTACCACCTGAGTGGATTCCAGGAGAAGACCGCCATCCTCGGCATCGACGGCAAGGGCGAGTACGCCACCACCTTCTTCGGCTACGGCGAAAAGGGACGCATCCACAAGATCAAAGAGTTCTACGATCCCGACTCCCTGGGCGGACTGTACGGCGCCATGACCGAATACCTGGGTTTCGAGATGCTCGACGGCGAGTTCAAGGTGATGGGCATGGCCCCCTATGGCGACCCGCAGCGCTTCGACCTGTCGCCGCTCATCGACTACGACGAGAGGGGTTTTCTCGTCAACACCCGGCTGGTGAACGTGGTGGGCCTGCGGCGCTGGAAGGACGCCAGCGGCAAGGGTTACTACTTCAGCCCGAAACTGGTGGAGTGGCTCGGCCCGCCGCGCGAGGGGGACGAGATCGATGACCCCTACGTGGACTATGCCGCGGCGCTCCAGGCGCTGCTGGAGAAGGTCTCCCTGGGGCTCATCGACCACTACCTGGGCGACATCCTGAAAGAGACGGGCAAGCTCGCCTTCGCCGGTGGCGTGGCGCTCAACGTCAAGCTCAACCAGCGCATCCTCGCCCGCGACGACGTGCAGGAGCTCTTCGTCCAGCCCGCCGCCTCGGACGCCGGCACCGCCATCGGCGCCGCCTCCTACGTGGCGAGCCGGTTCGGTGACACCATCCAGCCCATGCGCCACGCCTATCTCGGGCCGCGCTACAGCAACGAGCAGTGCATCGAAGCGGTGCAGGCGCGTCCCGAGCAGCCCCGCTGGGAGCGCCTCGAGCAGGTGCCGCAACAGGTGGCGAAGCTGCTGGCCGATGGCAATCCCGTGGCCTGGTTCCAGGGGCGCATGGAGTTCGGCCCGCGCGCTTTGGGCAACCGTTCGATCCTCGGCGCGCCCAATGTGCCGGGCATCGCCGATCGCATCAACGCGCAGATCAAGTACCGTGAGCGCTGGCGCCCCTTCTGCCCCAGCATTCTCGACCGGGTGGCCCCCGACATGCTCCAGACCCGCCACCCCGCCCCCTACATGACCATCACCTTCGACGTGGGTGAGGGCTGGAAGGAGCGGGTCCCGGAAGTGGTTCACGAAGACGGCACCGCCCGTGCCCAGGTGGTCACCCGCGACACCAATCCGCGCTACTATGCGCTCATCGAGGAGCTGGAGAAGCTCACCGGCAACGGCGTGATCCTCAACACCTCCCTCAACCGCCGGGGCGAGCCCATGGTCTGTTCGCCTGCGGATGCCCTGGAGATGTTCTTCGGTTCCGATCTGCAGTATCTGGTGATGGAGGACATCCTGGTCACCAAGGAGAAGAGATCATGAAGACCCTGCTGGTCACCGGCGGCGCCGGTTTCATCGGTTCGGCACTGGTGCGTCACCTCATCGCCGGGAGCGACTGGACGGTGGTGAACCTCGACAAGCTCACCTACGCGGGCAATCCCGATTCCCTGCCCGGCCTCATGGATCACCCCCGCCACCGTTTCGAGCAGGTGGACATCTGCGATGCCCGGGAGGTGGAGCGGGTGTTCCGCGAGCACCGCCCCGATGCCATCATGCACCTGGCTGCCGAATCCCACGTGGACCGCTCCATCGACGGCCCGGCGGACTTCATCCAGACCAACGTGGTGGGCACCAGCGTGCTGCTGGAGGCGGCGCGCAGCTACTGGAAAGAGCTGGAAGGCGACGCACGGAACGATTTCCGTTTCCACCACGTCTCCACCGACGAGGTGTACGGCAGCCTGGGACCGGAGGGCCTCTTCACCGAGGAGTCGCCCTACCAGCCCAATTCGCCCTATTCCGCGAGCAAGGCCAGTTCCGACCACCTGGTGCGTGCTTGGCACGAGACCTATGGACTGCCGGTGCTCGTCACCAACTGCTCCAACAACTACGGGCCCTACCAGTTCCCGGAAAAGCTGATCCCGCTCATGATCCTCAATGCCCTGGCGGGCAAACCGCTGCCCATCTACGGCAAGGGCGACCAGGTGCGCGACTGGCTCTACGTGGACGACCACGTGCGCGCCCTGCTGCGCGTGCTGGAAGCCGGCCGCGTGGGCGAGACCTACAACATCGGTGGCCACAACGAGAAGACCAACCTGGAAGTGGTGCAGCGCCTCTGTGCCATCCTCGACGAAAAGGTGCCGGGTGAGAAGCCCTATGCGGGGCTCATCCGCCACGTGGCCGACCGCCCCGGTCACGACCAGCGCTACGCCATCGATGCGGGCAAGATCGAGCGTGAGCTGGGCTGGGTGCCGCAGGAGACCTTCGCCACCGGCCTGGAAAAGACCGTGCAGTGGTACCTGGACAACGACCGCTGGTGCCAGCGCGTGCTCGACGGCAGCTACCGTGGAGAGCGGCTGGGGGTGATCGCGTGAAGGGCATCATTCTCGCCGGCGGCTCGGGTACCCGCCTCTATCCCGCCACCCTGGGGGTCTCCAAGCAGCTGCTGCCGGTGTACGACAAGCCCATGATCTACTACCCGCTGAGCACCCTGATGCTGGCGGGCATCGACGAGATCCTGGTGATCTCCACACCCCGCGACACGCCGCTCTTCGAGCAGCTGCTCGGCGACGGCAGCCAGTGGGGAGTGCGGCTCTACTACGCCGTCCAGCCCGAGCCCAGGGGGCTGGCCCAGGCCTTCCTCATCGGCGAGAGCTTCATCGGCAGCGACCCCTGCGCCCTGGTGCTGGGCGACAACATCTTCTACGGTCACGATTTCGCGGCTTCCCTGAGGCAGGCGGCGCAGCGCAGGCAGGGCGCCACCATCTTCGCCTACCCGGTGCAGGATCCCGAACGCTACGGCGTGGTGGAGTTTGACGAAAGCTTCCGTGCCCTCAGCATCGAGGAGAAACCGGCGCAGCCGAAATCCCGCTATGCCGTCACCGGTCTCTATTTCTACGACCAGCGGGTGGTGGAGATCGCCCGCGGCATCACCCCCTCGGCGCGCGGCGAGCTGGAGATCACCGACGTGAACCGTCGTTACCTGGAGGAGGGTGCGCTCAACGTGGAGATCATGGGGCGGGGCATGGCCTGGCTCGATACCGGCACTCATGAATCGTTGCTCGATGCCTCCCAGTTCATCCAGACCCTGGAGTCGCGCCAGGGCCTCAAGGTATGCTGCCCCGAGGAGATCGCCTGGCGCCAGGGCTGGATCGACGACGAGGCGTTGCGTAAACAGGGGGAGGCGCTGCGCAGCAACGGCTACGGGCGCTACCTGCTGGACATTCTCGAGGAGAAGATCGTATGAAGATCGTGGAAACCGAGATTCCCGGCGTGCTGATCATCGAGCCCCGGCTGCACGGTGACCACCGGGGCTGGTTCATGGAGAGCTGGCAGGCGCAGCGCTATGCCGATGCCGGTATCGAGGGGCCTTTCGTACAGGACAACATGACCCTGTCGCGCCACGGCATCCTGCGCGGCCTCCACGTTCAGCACCCCCACGCCCAGGGCAAGCTGGTGCAGGTGATGGTGGGCGAGGTGTTCGACGTGGCCGTGGACATCCGCCGCGGTTCGCCGACCTTCGGCAAGTGGGCGGGGGTCATTCTCAGCGGAGAGAATCACCGCCAGTTCTGGGTGCCGCCCGGTTTTGCCCACGGCTACATGGTCACCAGCGGCGAGGCGCTGTTCAGCTACAAGTGCACCGACCTCTATCACCCGGAAACCGAGTTCGGCGTGCGCTGGGACGACCCGGACATCGGTATCGACTGGCCGGTGGTGGGGCCGCCGGTGCTCTCGGAGAAGGATGAGAACGCGCCCCTGCTGAAGGAGATCCCGGCAGAGCGCCTCCCGGAATACGGCGGTGAATGAAGAGGGAAGACCGACGATCCTGCTCCTCGGCCCCGGTGGCCAGGTGGGCTGGGAGCTGCGGCGCACCCTTTCCACGCTCGGGAGCCTGCGTACCGCCGGTCGCGAAGGCGCCGACCATTCCCTCGATCTCACCCGCCCCGGAGCGCTGGCCGGGCTGATCCGCTCCCGGTCTCCCGATCTGGTGGTCAATGCTGCCGCCTACACCGCGGTGGACCAGGCGGAGTCCGAGCCCGAACTGGCGCGGCGGATCAACGCCGAGGCGGTGGGAGAGCTGGGTCGGGCAGCGCTGGAGGCAGGCTGTCCCGTGGTCCATTACTCCACCGACTATGTCTTTTCGGGTGAAGGGGAGCGCCCCTGGAGGGAAGAGGATGCAACCGGCCCGGTGAGTGTCTATGGCCACTCCAAGCAGGAGGGGGAACGGAAACTGGCCGATTCCGGTGCCGACCACCTCATCCTGCGCCTGGCCTGGGTCTACGGCGGTCGTGGAAAGAACTTCCTCCTCACCATGCGCCGCCTGATGGGTGAACGTAGCGGACTCTCCGTGGTATCGGACCAGTTCGGCAGCCCCACCTGGTCACGTCACATCGCCGAGGCCACGGCCCAGGTACTCGCCCAGTGCCGTACCGGGCAGGGATTTGCTTTCGGTGAGCGCCAGGGCATCTACCACCTGACCGCCGGTGGCCAGGCAAGCTGGCACGAGTTCGCCTGCGCCATCGCCGATAGACTGGGAACCAAATGCGAAGTCTCGGCCATCACCACCGCCGACTATCCCACCCCGGCCCGCCGCCCGGCCTGGTCGGTTCTGGACAACGAAAAACTGCAGCGGACCTTCAGCGTCGCCTTGCCCCACTGGCGCATCGGCCTGGACCTATGCATGGAGGAACTGGAGGCCTGTGACGGGGCGGAGCGATAAACAAGATGGGGAGCCGGGTTGCTGCACCCGTTGCCGTCGGGTTTCCTTCAATGTCATTAACTTAAGACCTAACTCATTGTTCTGTCGTAAAATATCGTCGATTCACCACCATCTCAAGGAGTCTGAAATGAACTCGGTACCCGCCGTTCCAACCACCGATCAAGCTGTTTTGCCGAAGATCATTTAAAAACATA
>QNZQ01000204.1 GCA_003972985.1 Gammaproteobacteria bacterium
CCCGGATCACCCTGGAGAGCGAAAAACACGAGAATCACCTCTTCTGGTACGCACGCCGGCATGAGAAATGGGCGATCAGGTTGCCTCGGATAAGTCCCGGCGCCTAAAAACACCAAAATCAGAGAATCGGTGAGCGATGCGGGCTAGCCGTGGCACCCGACAACCGCATCAGCCCCCTGTTGCCCGTCTGGCCCACGGCGCCACTCAAGGAGTCCGGGGACAAACCGCGCGAGCGGGGAGGGGGCCGGCCAGAGAAGAAACCGGCGGGGCGCAAGGGAAGCGGAAAGAGCGGCAAGGACGGAAAGCCACACATCGACACCTACGCCTGAGCAGAGCGGAGTCAGAACCAGATGAACAAGTATCAACAGCATGCACAGGAGACGCCGGCCCAGGTGAGCGCCGACCTGGTGGCACGCATGAACCGGGCCGAGCAGCAGATGGCGAGCCCAAAGCCTGGTGAGGAGGGAATCCGGGGTGATGTCTCCATCGAGAGCGTGGACTTCGGCTCCGTACTCCAGTCGGTTTCGTCGCGGGCCACGGAGCCCCTGCCGGAGGCCTTTGTGCAGCCCTCTCCCGAAGTGTCGGCGGGCGAACCCCACCGGGATCGCAACCTGAGCAGTGTCATCGAGATGATCCGGGACGAGGGCCCGGCAGGAGAAGATACCAGCCCCGAACCGGCGGAGGATGTGCTCGAGCTCAGTGAGGGTGCCGAGCAACCTGCCGCCGGCCCGGCAGAAGGGGTAGCTACGCCGGGACCCGCCGGGGCTCCCCCTGCCGTCACCCGGCAGGAGCACCCGCGCCGCCACCCCTTCCTCACCGGACTGGTGGTGCTGTTGATACTGGCCGTTGCGGGCCTCGTCTTCTTCACCTACCAGCAGGTGCAACGCCAGGCTGAACTGGAAGCCAGGGTGAAGGCGGCCCAGCAGGTGCTGACGCTGCTCGACGAACGCTACCAGGCCCTCGAGGAGAGAACGGCGGCCGCGGCGCCCAAGGAGACCGAACTGGTTGGGCGCTCCGAGCTGCAGCAGGCGCTGGCGCAGCAGCAACAGCGGTTTTCCGATGAACTGCTGCTCTTCACCGCTGCCTTCGCCATGCCGGTGCAGCCGTCACCCGGACCTGCCGCCAGGCAAGAGCCTGCGCAACTTCCCGAGAAACCGCAGCCGGTTGCAAAGACAGGGGCCGACGAAGGGAAGGCAGCAGAGAAAACGGCCGTGGCAGGGAATGAACCGCAAGCGCCGGGCAAAACGGAAAAACAGATGCCTGCCGGGAGGGCTAGGGGTGGCTGGATGGTCTACCTGCTCTCCTTCGGCGACAGGGAGCAGGCCGAGAAGGCGCTTGCGCGGCATGCCGGAAAACTGCCCGATGCCGAACTGCGGCAGGCCGAGGTGAAGGGCAAGGCCGTCTATCGCCTCACCGTTCCCGGTTTTGCCTCGAAGAAGGAGGCCCTGGCCTACCGTAGCGAGGCCAGGCGGAAGTTGGGCTTCAAAGGCGCCTGGATCGCGCGCGACCGCTGAGCGCCACCGGGCTTTCAGGGGAACGGCAGGCCCGTATAGGGCGAGGTCGCTTTGGGCGATTTCCCGCCAACCGCGAACGGATCACCAGCCCTGTGGTGCCGCAGCGTTTCGCTGTCAGGCCTTGCGCCGCGCCTCGGGGTGGATGCGCGCAGTCTTCACCGCATTGCCCTGGGTCTGGAGGATCTCAACGGGATAGCCGTTGATGAGCAGGCTGGTGCCCGGCTCCGGGATGCTCTCCAGCTGCTCCAGTATCAGCCCGTTGAAGGTGCGCGGGCCCTCGGTGGGCAGGTCCCAGCCGAAGGTCTTCACCAGTTCCCGCACGCTGGCGCTGCCACTCACCAGGTAACTGCCGTCCTCCTGCGGGGTCACGTCGGAGATGCGGTCGGTGGGATCGCTGGTGAACTCACCGACGATCTGCTCCAGCAGGTCGCTCATGGTCACCAGCCCCAGCACGTCGCCGTACTCGTCCACCACCAGCCCCACGCGCCGCTTGGCCTTCTGGAAGTTGAGCAGCTGGGTGTTGAGCGGGGTGCCCTCGGGGATGTAGTAGGGTTCCTGGATCAGGCTCTCCAGCTTCTCCGGGGTGAGTTCACCGGCCATGAGCGCCTGCATCAGGTGGCGCGCGTGGATGAAGCCCACCACGTTGTCGATGCTGCCGCGGTACACCAGCGCCTGGGTGTAGGGCATCTCCAGCAGATCCTGTACCAGCTCGTCCCAGGGCTCGTTCAGGTCGATCCCGTCGATCTCCTGGCGGGGGATCATGATGTCCTCCACCGTGGCCTTTTCCAGATCCAGGATGCCGAGCAGCATCTTCTGGTGCTTGTGCGGGATGAGGGCCCCAGCCTCGTTGACGATGGTGCGCAGCTCCTCCTTGCTCAGCGTGTCCCGCCCCGACGCTTCCGGGTAGACCCGCAGCAGGCGCAGCAGGGAGTTGGCGAAGAAGTTCACCAGGGCCACCAGCGGATAGCTCACTTTCAGCAGCGGCGTGTAGACCCATGCGGCGGGGAAGGCGAGTTTTTCCGGGTGCAGGGCGGCCAGCGTCTTGGGCGCCACTTCCGAGAAGATCAAGATCACCAGGGTGAGAATGCCCGCCGCCAGGGGGATGGCCCCTTCACCACCCAGGCGCATGGCCAGGATGGTGGCCAGCGACGAGGCGAGAATGTTGACGAAGTTGTTGCCCAGCAGGATCAGTCCGATGAGCCGGTCGGGCCGTTCAAGCAGTCGCTGGGCGAGGCTGGCGGCCCGGTTTCCTTCCTCCGCCAAGTGCTTCAGGCGGTAACGGTTGAGGGTCATGAGGGCGGTTTCGGAACCGGAGAAGAAGGCCGAGAGAATGATGAGCAGGAGCAGCGTGCCGAAGAGGCCGCCTGTGGATATGTCGTCCAATTGGTGTGGTACCCGGGATGAAGTTAGAATCGATTCTCTGTGTTCGCTCTGCGGACTGTCAAGGTGAAGATTGACTAAGGAGGAGAAGAGATGAAAACGTGGAAAATCGCCCTGCCGGTCGTTCTTCTGGCTTCGCCCCTGCTCGCGGACGAGGAACCGGGACCGCTTTCCTCCTATGATCCGCCCCTGCCAGCCTCCTTCGTGGAGGAGCTGCGCAAGGCCGATCCTGCCGAGGGGGAGAAGATCTTCATGCGTAAGTGTTCCTCTTGCCACGACCACGAGAAGGATGGCGGCAACGGCAAGGGGCCGCACCTGTGGAACGTCATGGGACGCAAGGCGGGCACCTACCCGGGATTCGAATACTCCGACGCCATGCGCAACTCGGGCCACACCTGGAACTACGCCACGCTCAACTACTACCTGACGCGTACCGAGCGGGCGGTGCCGGGGCGCATCATGGACTTCCGCGGCATCCGGCGCGAGAAGGTGCGCGCCAAGCTCATCGCTTTCCTGCGCACCATCAACGACAATCCGCCACCTCTCCCCTGAGGGGAAGCTCTCAGAGGATCAGCGCTGCCAGCACCGGCCGCCCCTCGCCCATGAGAATGTTGTAGGTGCGGCAGGCGGCGGCGGTGCTCATCACCTCGTGGCCGATGCCCGCCTTCATCAGCGGGGCGAAAAGGGCAGGGGGTGGAAACTGCTGCTGCGCGCCGGTACCGAAGAGCACCACGTCGGGCCGGTGGGCGATGAACTGTTCAAGCATTTCCGGGGTCAGCTCGCCGATCGCCTGCACCGGCCAGGGTTCCCGGAGACGTTCGGGCATGAGCAGCAGGTTGTGTTCCAGGGTCTCTTCGCCAAGGCGGATGCGACCGGCCTCGTAGGCGGTGATCAGGTAGGGGCTGTCGATCAGGTCTGCGGAGAATTTCATGGTTGGTATCGAACCGTGGCAGCAATTGAATTTTGAGCATTGCTCCTGTACTTTACCGGTTTTGCCCGAAGCGCGCCGGTCCAGAGGTAGTTCGTGTCCACTCCCGAGATGGAAGAGTTTCGCCGCATCAAGCGGCTGCCCCCCTATGTCTTCGCCATCGTAAACGAACTGAAGGCGGAAGCGCGGGCGCGGGGCGAGGACATCATCGACTTCGGTATGGGCAATCCCGACCAGCCCACGCCCCAGCATATCGTGGACAAGCTGTGCGAGGCGGCCCAGCGCAAGGATACCCACCGCTACTCCATGTCGCGCGGCATCCCCCGCCTGCGCCGTGCCATGTGCAACTGGTACAAGGCGCGTTACGACGTGGACCTCGATCCCGAGACCCAGTCCATCGTTACCATCGGCTCGAAGGAGGGACTCGCGCACCTGGCGCTCGCCTGCCTGGGTCCCGGTGACTCGGTGCTGGTGCCCAATCCCGCCTATCCCATCCATCCCTGGGGCTTCGTCATCGCCGGTGCCGACGTGCGCCACGTGCCGCTGGTGGAGGGCATCGACTTCTTCGGCAAGCTGGAGGAGGCGATCAAGGACTCCTGGCCGCGGCCCAAGATGCTGGTGCTCAACTTTCCCGGGAACCCCACCACCCAGTGCGTGGAACTGGAGTTCTTCGAGAAGGTGGTGGAGATCGCCCGGGAGCACAACATCTGGGTAATCCACGATCTCGCTTATGCCGACATCGTCTTCGATGGCTACCAGGCGCCCTCCATACTGCAGGTGCCCGGTGCCGAGGAGATTGCCGTGGAGTTCTTCTCCCTGTCCAAGAGCTACAACATGCCCGGCTGGCGCGTGGGCTTCATGAACGGCAACAGGACCCTGGTGGCGGCGCTGGCGCGCATCAAGTCCTACCTCGACTACGGCATGTTCACCCCCATCCAGGTGGCGGCCATCACGGCCCTGGAGGGGCCCCAGGAGTGCGTGAAGGAGATCGCCGCCATGTACCAGTCGCGGCGCAACGTGCTGTGCGACGGCCTGAACAACATCGGCTGGAAGATCGAGCGGCCCAAGGCCACCATGTTCGTCTGGGCGCCCATCCCCGAGCCCTACCGCGAGATGGGATCGCTGGAGTTCTCCAAGAAACTGCTCACCGATGCCAAGGTGGCAGTATCCCCCGGCATCGGCTTCGGCGAGTATGGCGACACCCACGTGCGCTTCGGCCTTATCGAGAACGAGCACCGCACTCGCCAGGCGGTGCGTGGCATCCGGGACATGTTCAGGCGGGACGGAGTGTTGCAGGAATCATGAAAGTAAACAGTGAACCCTGTTTCGTCATGCCAAACTGCCAGCAGAAGGAGAGCGTTCGTGAACAATGAATATACTGCTGTGGTAAAAAAGGAAGGTGACTGGTGGATCGGCTGGATCGAAGAGGTCCCGGGCGTAAACTGCCAGGAAAGAACTCATGAGGAGCTGCTGGAAACCCTGAAAATTACGCTGCAGGAGGCGCTGGAATTCAATCGACGGGATGCACTTTCTGCGGCAGGTGATGAGTTCAGGGAAGAGAAGATAGCCGTGTGAAAAGAAACCGGCTGCTCAAGTATCTTCGTTCTCAAGGGTGCGTTCTCTTGAGGGAGGGTGGCAGGCATTCATGGTGGCACAATCCTGCCTTGAACAAACGTTCGGCCATTCCGCGACATTCCGAGATAAAGGATCTTCCTGGCCAGAAAGATTTGCAGAGACCTCGGAGTGGAACCTTTGAAATAGGAAAATGAACTCCTGATCTCACATTCACAAGGAGAAAACAAAATTGGAACCCGTTAAAGTAGGACTGCTGGGACTGGGCACCGTGGGTGGTGGCACCATGAACGTGCTGCACAGGAATGCCGCCGAGATCAGCCGCCGTGCCGGGCGCGAAATCCGCGTGGTGCACGCGGCGGCGCGAGACCTCGATCCCACCGGCATCGACGGGCTGGAATCGGTGCAGATCACCGAGGACGCCTTCGAGGTGGTGGAGAACCCCGAGGTGGACATCGTGGTGGAGCTCATCGGAGGCTACTCGCCGGCGCGGGAGCTGGTGCTCAAGGCCATCGAGAACGGCAAGCACGTGGTCACCGCCAACAAGGCGCTCATCGCCACCCACGGCAATGAGATTTTCCAGGCGGCGCAGCGCAAGGGCGTCACCGTGGCCTTCGAGGCGGCGGTGGCCGGTGGCATCCCCATCATCAAGGCGCTGCGTGAAGGGCTGGCGGCCAACCACATCGAGTGGATCGCCGGCATCATCAACGGTACCGGCAACTTCATCCTCACCGAGATGCGCGACAAGGGACGTGAGTTCGCCGACGTGCTCAAGGAGGCCCAGGCACTGGGCTATGCCGAGGCCGATCCCACCTTCGACGTGGAAGGCATCGACGCGGCACACAAGCTCACCATCCTCGCTTCCCTGGCCTTCGGCATTCCACTCCAGTTCGACAGGTGTTACACCGAGGGCATCGGCAGGATCGAGCCCCAGGACGTGATCTATGCCGAGGAGCTGGGTTACCGCATCAAGCACCTGGGCGTCACCCGCCGCACCGGGAGTGGCGTAGAGCTGCGCGTCCATCCCACCCTGATCCCCGAGCGGCGCCTCATCGCCAACGTGGACGGCGTGATGAACGCCGTGCTGGTGCAGGGCGACGCCGTGGGTCCCACCCTCTACTACGGCGCCGGTGCCGGTTCCCTGCCCACCGCCTCGGCGGTGGTGGCGGACGTCATCGACGTCACCCGCACCCTCACCACGGACCCGGAGAACCGGGTGCCGCACCTGGCCTTCCAGCCGGACGAGCTCTCCGACCTGCCGGTGCTGGAGGTGGAGCAGGTCGTCACCGCCTACTACCTGCGCCTCACCGTGGAGGACAAGCCCGGCGTGCTGGCCCGGATCACCGGCATCCTGGGCGATGCCGGCATCAGCATCGAGGCGATCAAGCAGAAGGAGCCGCGCGAGGGTGAGACCCAGGTGCCCCTGGTGATGCTCACCCACAGCGTGGAAGAGGGGCGCATGAACGAAGCCATCGCTGCCATCGAGGCCATGGAAACCGTGACGGCGCCCGTGGCGCGCATCCGGGTGGAGCATCTGGGCTGATTTTCCATTCGGCCCGGGGGGCCTCCTACGGTTGTAGGAGCGGCGCCCCCGCCGCGAACCGATTGCGGAATTGCACAACCCTCCTGCAGAGATGGATGCGATAATACCGGCCCTACAATGCAGGTCGGGCTTCCGCCCGACATCCAGACAAACAGCAACAGGATCAGAAGACCATGCCATTCCGTCCCCGCTACACCGGACTCATCAACAAGTACCGCGACCGCCTGCCGGTCCACGACGACACCCGCATCATCAGCCTGGGCGAGGGCAACACGCCGCTCATCCGCCTCAACAACATCCCACGCGAGCTGGGCAAGGAGGTGGACATCTACGTCAAGTACGAGGGGCTCAACCCCACTGGCTCCTTCAAGGACCGTGGCATGACCATGGCGGTGACCAAGGCGGTGGATGAGGGGAGCAAGGCGGTGATCTGCGCCTCCACCGGCAACACCTCCGCCTCGGCGGCGGCCTATGCGGCGCGCGCCGGCATCGCTGCCTTCGTGCTCATTCCCGAGGGCAAGATCGCCATGGGCAAGCTGGCCCAGACCATGATGTACGGCGCGGTCACCATCCAGCTGCGCGGCAACTTCGACGACGGCATGCGCCTGGTGAAGGAGGTTGCCGAAGAGGCCCCGGTGACCATCGTCAACTCCATCAACCCCTTCCGCATCGAGGGGCAGAAGACCGCTGCCTTCGAGATCGTGGAGGAGCTCGAGTCGGCTCCCGATTACCACTGCCTGCCGGTGGGCAACGCCGGCAACATCACCGCCTACTGGAAGGGCTACACCGAGTACCGCGATCACGGCATCGTCAACTCGGCGCCCGTCATGGTGGGTTACCAGGCGGCCGGTTCCGCTCCCTTCCTGCGCGGCGGTCCCGTGGATCACCCCGAAACCGTGGCCACCGCCATCCGCATCGGTCATCCCCAGTCCTGGGACAAGGCGTGGAACGCGCAGAAGGAGTCGGGCGGCTGGTTCGACGAATGCACCGACGAGGAGATCCTCGCCGCGCAGAAGCTGCTGGCCGAGCGGGAAGGGGTCTTCTGCGAGCCCGCCTCCGCCACCTCCCTGGCCGGCGCCATGCGCGACGTGAAGGCGGGCAAGATCCCCGAGGGCAGCCGCATCGTCTGCACCCTCACGGGCAACGGCCTCAAGGATCCCGACATCGCCATAAAGCAGTGCACCGCCGCGCCCATTCTCATCGACGCCAAGCTCTCGGCGGTGAAGGACGCCATTCTCGGCAACATGAAGTGACTTGATTGGCACCAATGTTCAGCTGTGTACATTCTACCCCCTCCCTAAACCCTCCCCCTCTTAGGGGGAGGGAATGGGTGGGGGTGAAACGCCGGATGCCATGCAGCTGGGAGTTTTCACTTGGTCACTTGCTCTCGGTTGTTCTTGCAGCTGAACATTGGTGCCAATCAGGTGAAGTGATGCGGGCGGATAGCCCGGTGGCATGCTGCACCTGATCGTTCCGGCGCTGGGGCATTCCTGGCCTCAGCCCGGTTATACGCCGCCGGAAACGCCGGCACTCAATCGCCTGCTGGCGCGCGCCGACCCCGGGGACGGTGCCGCCAGCTACGCCGAAACCCTCTTCGACCTCTTCCAGGTGCCGGCCGGCTCCCGCGCCACTGCGCCCTTCTGCTGGCTGGGCCTCGAGGGCGAGCCGCCGCCGGGCTGGGTGATGCACGCCGACCCGGTCCATTTCCATCCCGATCGTGACCGGCTGCTGCTCTTCACCCTGGCCGAGGGCGCGGTTTCCCCCGAGGAGGCGCAGGGGTATGTCCGGGCTTTCAACGCCCACTTCGCCGGCGAGGGCATGGTGCTGCACGCGCTGGCCGGGCAGCGCTGGTTCCTGACCCTGGACCGGGAGCCCGCTGCCCGCTTCACGCCACTGGAACAGGCCGTGGGACGTGTGCTGGAAGAGGCCATGCCGGAAGGGACCGAAGCGGCCCGCTGGCGCCAGCTGATGAACGAGGTGCAGATGCTCTTCTTCCAGCTGCCGCTCAACCAGGCCCGCGAAGAACGGGGCGAGCTGGCGGTGAACGGCCTCTGGTTCGGCGGTCCGGGGCGCGGTGCCACGCCGGTAGGGCGTGCCCCCCGACTGGTCTCGGCCAGCGACGACCCCCTGTTGCAGGGGCTGCTGCGGGGCGCTGCCGAGCAGGACGAAATGGAAAGCGTGCTGCTCTTTCCTTTCCTGGAAGCGGCCATCCGGCAGCAGGATGGCGCCGCCCTGGCCACGGCACTCCAGCGCCTCGATACCCTGGCCGGTGAACTCACGCGCCGGGAGCCGGAGTTCAGGCTCCACGACTGCAACGGACACAGCTGGCACTGGAAGAGCCGCATGAGATGGCGCTTGTGGCGCCGCAGGCCGCGGTAGCTGCATTCCGGGAGTTCCGGAGGCGTTCCTTTACCGGTGGATCACTCGACCCGCGGAGCAGGGTTACCGGCCATCCGGGCGAGGCGTAATCCGATCACTGTGGAAATCGGAACTGCAGGTCGGGCAAGCCCGACCTGCACGGGATTCACCTGGCGTGAAGCCCACTCAGGAAAGTTTAACGGCTCTCGCTGTTCCCGAGGAACAGGTACTCTGTCTCGCCCCCCGTCAGCCCCGTGCTCACCTGCTGGAGGTGGAAGCCGGCGTTCATCATCCGGGCGACGCCGTTGGCGCAGATCTGCCGGGGCAGCGGCAGGTCCACGTCGGCATTGTCGGAGCCGCTGACGCCGGAGATCAGAATCTGGCCGTTGGTGTTGAGGCAGCGCAGGATGACCACCGAAGTGAACCGGGGTGCGGGGCAGGGTCCTTTGGTGTCACCGTGGGCCAGGTGAGCCTGGAGTGCGCTGTTCGAAATGGAGATGGTGTTGCCGTTGTGGCAGACGGTGGTCTTGCCGCTCTTGACCTGGGTGGTGTTCTTGCCGGAATTGCCCGGGAAGGAGATACCTTCCGCGAAGGCGGGAACGGAAGCCAGGGCCAGGGCCAGGGCTGGAACGACGATGTTTCTGAAAAGGGGCATGAGGATTCTCTCCTGCTGTTTGCGGGTAACTTAAAAATTAGGCTCTTCCCCTGATCGAGTGGGTAGTTTAGCGTAGGGCAGCATGAGAGACATTGATCTATACACCCGGATATTGGGTATTCAGGCACCTTGGCGAGTCGCCGATGTGGAGGTTGATATGCCCCAAGGGCAAGTCATCGTCCACG
>QNZQ01000082.1 GCA_003972985.1 Gammaproteobacteria bacterium
ATATGTTTTTAAATGATCTTCGGCAAAACAGCTTGATCGGTGGTTGGAACGGCGGGTACCGAGTTCATTTCAGACTCCTTGAGATGGTGGTGAATCGACGATATTTTACGACAGAACAATGAGTTAGGTCTTAAGTTAATGACATTGATTCTAACCCAGGGAAAACCCGGATATCGCCTGATTTTTTACGCAATAAGGGGACATCGTTCAAGAACTCAGGGAGTACTCCCGGCTTTTTTTTCGATCAGCCGCCGCAGATGCTCCGGCACGTTCATCGCTCCGGTGAAATCGGCGTTGTCGAGCCGGGCATTGGTGAAACGCGAGTCGGCCAGGTCCGCACCGGAGAAACGGGTATTGCTCAGGTGGGTCCCGTTGAGAAGCGAGTGCGTGATCTCCGCCCTGTCGAAGCGTGCACCCTCCAGCGATCCCCCGGTGAGGGTGGCGTTGTGAAACAGGGCTTCACTGAAATCGGAATCGATGGCCACTGCCCGTTGCATGAAGGTTTCCCAGAACAGAGCCCCTTGAAAGTTGCCTTCCTCCATGGCGATATCCTTCATGTAGGCATTGGTGAAGTTGGCTTCCTTTGCACTCACCTCGTTCATGTTCGCACCGAACATGTTGGCGCCAACGAAACGCCCGTGATCCATCACCGAGCCATCGAAGGTGGTATGGAAGAGATCGGCGGATTCGAAGTCTGCAACCCGCAGATTGCACTCCGCCAGGTTGGCCCACTTGAGGTCGGCACCCCTGAGGCTGGCCGCGGACAGGTCGCAGCCTGGCATTCGTGCGTTCGACAGGTTCACGCCATCGAGCCGCGCACCCCGCAAAACGATGCCGGGCAGGTTTCTGCCTCCGAAATCACAGTGCCTGAGGTCGGTAAAGGGCTTGGGATCATTGCAGTCACCTTTCTGCATGCCGCTCATTGCGTCTCCGGAAGGCAGAAAAAGCCCCAAGACCGCCAGGAGCACGAGACATCCGGCGGAATGCCACCCCGAACACCACCCTGTTTCACAATTTTTTAGTACACACATACTAATCCAGTCAAATTCACCAATTCTGCCGCTATCCCTGTGCTAGACTTTACTTGAACAACCGACGGCTTTCCACCTGCCATTCAATAAATTAGGGCGATTATCCTAAAATGTCCGAGCTTCTCGAGTCGTTACGCCGCTCCTCGCCTTTCTTCGATGGAAACGCCCCGTTCATGGAAAGCCTCTACGAGTCGTGGTTGCAGGACCCCGGCAGCGTGCCCCGTCCATGGCAGGAATTGTTCGCAAGCCTGCCGCGCGTGGACGGCTACACCGACAAGGAGCCCTCGCACCGTGAGATCCGCCAAAACTTCCGTCGCCTCGCCCGTGAACAGCCCGCCATCGGCACCGGCTGCGAGGATACCCTGGCCGCGCAGGCCGCCGCCAAGCAGGCTTCGGTACTGCGGCTGATCAATGCCTACCGGGTACGCGGCCACCAGAATGCCGATCTGGACCCGCTGCACCTCACCGAGGTCGATCCACTACCGGAACTGAGCCTCTCCTACCACAACCTCTCCGAGGAGGATCTCGACAGGACCTTCAACACCGGCTCACTCTTTGCCCCCGAGCGCATGACCCTGCGCGAGATCATCGACCTGCTGCAGAAGGTCTACACCGGCACCGTGGGCTCGGAATACATGCACATCACCGACACCACGGAGAAGCGCTGGATCCAGCAGCGGCTCGAAACCTACCGCACCCGGCCGGAACTGGAGGATGGCGACAAGCGCTGGATACTGCGCCTGCTCACCGCCGCCGAGGGACTCGAGAAGTACCTGCACACCCGGTACGTGGGACAGAAGCGTTTTTCCCTGGAGGGCGGTGAATCGCTCATTCCCCTGCTCGACGAACTGATCCAGCGCGCCGGCCGCGACGGGCTGGAGGAAGCGGTAATCGGCATGGCCCACCGGGGCCGGCTCAACGTGCTCACCAACATCATCGGCAAGCCGCCCACGGAGATCTACGAGGAGTTCCAGGGCGACACTCAACGGCGCGGGGTGGAGACCTCGGGCGACGTGAAGTACCACAAGGGCTTTGCCAGCAGTGTCGAGACCCCCGGCGGCATCATCCACGTGATCCTCGGTTTCAACCCCTCGCACCTGGAGATCATCGACCCCGTCATCGAAGGATCGGTCAAGGCTCGCCAGACGCGCCGCGGCGACGATGCCGGCGAACAGGTGCTACCGGTACTGCTCCACGGTGACGCCGCCTTCGCCGGCCAGGGGGTGGTGATGGAAACCTTCAACCTCTCCCAGGCCGAGGGCTTCGCCACCGGTGGCACGGTACACGTGGTCATCAACAACCAGATCGGCTTCACCACCTCCGATCCCCTCAACAGCCGTTCCACCACCTACTGCACCGACGTGGCCAAAATGGTCCAGGCGCCCATCTTCCACGTCAACGGTGACGATCCCGAAGCCGTGATCTTCGTCACCCGCCTGGCGCTGGACTACCGCAACCACTTCCACAAGGACGTGGTCATCGACCTGGTCTGCTACCGCCGCCAGGGACACAACGAGGCCGACGAGCCCGCCGTGACCCAGCCACTGATGTACGAGAAGATCCGCCTGCATCCCACCACCCGTAGCCTCTATGCCGACAAGCTGCTCTCCGAAGGGGTCATCACCCCGGAACAGGCCCAGGAGATGATCGACCGCTACCGCGAAGCGCTGGACAGAGGGGAGATCGTGAGCCGCCCGATACTGTGCGAAATCAGCAACCCCTACCGGGTGAACTGGCGCCACTACATGGAGACCACCTGGCAGCAGCCCACCGACACCTCGGTGGACCTGGAGACCCTGCAGCGCGTGGCCCGCCGCATGATTACCTTTCCCGAGGGCTTCCATCTCCACCCGCGGGTGGAGCGCATCATGGAGGCCCGGGCGCGCATGCTCGGCGGCGATCAGCGCGCCGACTGGGGCTTCGGCGAGAACCTCGCCTACGCCACCCTGGTGGACCAGGGCATCCCGGTGCGCATGTCGGGCCAGGACTGCCGGCGAGGCACCTTCTTCCATCGCCATGCCATGGTCGTGGACCAGGAGACCGGCGAGAAGTACATCTCGCTGGAGCACATCCGGGAAGGACAGGCCAGGTTCACCATCATCGACTCGCCCCTTTCCGAAGAGGCGGTGCTGGGTTTCGAGTACGGCCACGCCACCGCCGAACCGGCCACCCTGACCATCTGGGAGGCACAATTCGGCGATTTCGCCAACGGCGCCCAGGTGGTCATCGACCAGTTCATCGCCTCTGCCGGCGCCAAGTGGGGACTGCTGTGCGGTCTCACCCTGTTCCTGCCCCACGGTTATGAGGGCCAGGGTCCCGAACACTCCTCGGCACGCATCGAGCGCTACATGCAGCTGTGCGCGGAACAGAACATCCAGGTCTGTATCCCCAGCACCCCGGCACAGATGTTCCACCTGCTGCGCCGGCAGATGCTGCGCCCCTACCGCCGCCCGCTGGTGGTGATGACGCCCAAGAGCCTGCTGCGCAATCCCATGGCCACCTCCGCACTCAACGCCTTCACCGAGGGACGCTTCCAGCCCGTGATCGGCGAGCGTCACCTCACCGACCTCGAGGCCGTGGAACAGGTGATCATGTGCACCGGCAAGATCTACTACGAACTGCTCGAGGCGCGCCAGGCGCGCAAGCTGGAGAACATCGCCATCGTCCGCATCGAACAGCTCTACCCCTTTCCGCGTGCCGATTTCGACGCCATGACCGAGAGCTTTCCCCATGCCCACACCTTCGTCTGGTGCCAGGAAGAGCCGCAGAACCAGGGGGCCTGGGACCAGATCAAGCACCGCTTCTCCAAGCTGGTGAAGGCTGGGAAATGGGTCTTCTACGTGGGCCGTCCCTCGGCTGCCGCACCCGCCACCGGCCACTACAAGGTCCACGTGGAGGAGCAGCAGAAGATAATCGACGATGCCCTGAGCGGCCGTTTCGACCCCGAACTCAACCAGAGGATGCTTTGATGCCCATCGAGATCCGTGTCCCCACCCTGCCCGAATCGGTAACCGATGCCACCGTGCTCGCCTGGCACAAAAAGGAAGGCGACCCGGTGCAACGGGACGAGAACCTTCTCGACCTGGAGACCGACAAGGTGGTGCTCGAGGTGCCGGCACCCGCCGATGGGATCCTCACCGAGATCCGCGCCAGGGAGGGAGCTGTGGTGGAGGCCGACGACCTCCTCGCCATCGTGGAGCTGGGCAAGCCGGCAGTGAAGAAGGCCAGCAGGGAAGAACGCACCGGCGAAAAGCGCGCGGAGAGGAAACCGGCAGCCAGCGAACCGATACCGGAGAAGCTGGCGGAGGCGCCCGTACTCACGCCCGCGGTTCGCCGCCTCATCAAGGAGCTCGATCTCGATCCTCACCAGATCAAGGGAACCGGGAAGGACGGGCGCATCCTCAAGTCGGACGTCATGGCCTGGCTGGATGCCCATCCGCCGAAGCAGGACCCTGATGCCCAGAGCGTCGCCACCACCGTGCGCAAGCAGACGACCACCACCGCTTCCGCGCCACTGGAACAGCGTGTACCCATGAGCCGGCTGCGGGCACGCATTGCGGAGCGGCTGGTGGAGGCCCAGCAGACCGCCGCCATCCTCACCACCTTCAACGAGGTGAACCTGCAGGCGGTGACCGAGTTGCGCACCCGCTATCGCGAGCGCTTCGAGCAGCAGCACGGCGTGCGCCTGGGCTTCATGTCCTTCTTCGTCAAGGCCAGCGTGGAAGCGCTCAAACGCTTCCCCATTCTCAACGCCTCGGTGGACGGTCACGACATCATCTACCACGGCTACTACGACATCGGCATCGCCGTGGGCTCACCCAGGGGGCTGGTGGTGCCCATCCTGCGTGGCGCCGACCGCCTCTCTTTCGCGGAGATCGAGAAAACCATCCGGCAGTTCGGCCAGAAGGCGAAGGAAGGCACCCTCACCTACGAGGAGCTCAGCGGCGGGACCTTCACCATCTCCAACGGCGGTGTCTACGGCTCCATGCTCTCCACGCCCATCCTCAACCCGCCCCAGAGCGGCATTCTCGGAATGCACAAGATCCAGGAACGCCCGGTGGCCGAGAACGGACAGGTGGTGATCCGTCCCATGATGTACTTGGCGCTCTCCTACGACCACCGCATCGTCGATGGCAAGGATGCCGTGCAGTTCCTGGTGACCATCAAGGAGCTGCTGGAAGATCCGAGCCGGCTGCTGCTGGACCTGTAGCCGGCACATGCACCCAACCACCATACCCAGGCCGGGAGCGACCCTTTCCAGCAGGACCGCCGTGAATCCATCCATGGAGGCTTCGCGGCGGCATCCCTGCCGCCGAGATCCTACTGGAAAGGGTCGCTCCTTGCCCATCGACGCCGAAGTGCGTTCCTGTCGGCCTGAAGCCCGACCCTCGAGGCCCGAGTAACATGAGCATCATCCAGACCGAAGACTTCATCCAGAGCATCGCCGATGCCCTGCAGTTCATCTCCTACTACCATCCCCTGGACTACATCCAGGCCGTGGGACGGGCCTGGGAGAAGGAACAGTCGCCCGCAGCGAAGGATGCCCTGGCGCAGATCCTGATGAACTCGCGCCTGTGCGCCGAGGGACACCGTCCCATCTGCCAGGATACCGGCATCGTGGTGGCGTTCG
The DNA here is from genome assembly GCA_003972985.1 of Gammaproteobacteria bacterium. GTDB lineage: Bacteria > Pseudomonadota > Gammaproteobacteria > Chromatiales > Chromatiaceae > Thiolapillus. Next base: position 5,662 of record QNZQ01000082.1, read on the forward strand.
TCGAAGTCGGCATGGAGGTCCGTTTCGAGGCGGGCGCGGACCTGGAAGCCATGATTAACGAAGGCGTGCACCGTGCCTACACGGACCCGGACAATGTTCTGCGCGCATCGGTTGTCGCCCCACCTTACGGCGAACGGCGCAACACCGGCGACAACACCCCGGCGGTGATCCACACCCGGCTGGTGCCCGGCGACCGGATCGGCATCAAGCTGGCGGCCAAGGGAGGAGGATCGGAGAACAAGTCCCGCTTCGCCATCCTCAACCCGAGTGCCGACCTGGTGCAATGGGTGGTGGACACCGTGCCCACCCTTGGGGCCGGCTGGTGTCCGCCGGGCATCCTCGGCATCGGTATCGGCGGCACGGCGGAAAAGGCGATGCTGCTGGCCAAGGAGTCGCTCATGGCACCGGTGGACATCCAGGAACTGATGGAGCGCGGCCCGGCGGACTGGAAGGAGGAACTGCGCCTGGAGATCCACGAAAAGGTCAACGCCCTGGGCATCGGCGCCCAAGGACTGGGCGGACTGACCACGGTGGTGGACGTGAAGATTCTCGACTACCCCACCCACGCCGCCTCCCTGCCCGTGGCGCTCATTCCCAACTGCGCCGCCACCCGCCACATCGAGTTCGAGCTGGACGGCAGCGGCCCGGCCGAGTTCATCCCGCCCCGCCTCGACGACTGGCCCCAGGTCACCTGGCGGGCCGATGCCAATGCCATCCCCATCGATCTGGGCCGGGTGACCCGGGAAGAGATCGCCCGCTGGAAACCCGGCGACCGCCTGCTGCTCTCGGGCCGGATGCTCACCGGCCGCGACGCTGCCCACCGGCGCATCCAGGAAATGGTGAAGAACGGCGAGCCGCTACCCGTGGATTTCCGCGACCGCTTCATCTACTACGTCGGTCCCGTGGATCCGGTGGACGACGAAGTGGTGGGCCCCGCCGGCCCCACCACCGCCACGCGCATGGACGGCTACACGGAGATGATGCTCGGTCAGCTCGGCCTCATGGGCATGATCGGCAAGGCCGAGCGCGGCCCCGAGGCCATCGATGCCATCCGCCGCCACCGGGCGGTCTATCTCATCGCCGTGGGCGGCGCCGCCTACCTGGTGGCCAAGGCCATCCGCAGGGCCGAGGTGGTGGCCTTCGAGGACCTGGGCATGGAGGCGATCTACGAGTTCGAGGTGGAGAACATGCCGGTGATGGTGGCGGTGGACAGCGAAGGCAACTCCATCCACCAGCAGGGGCCAGCCGAATGGCGGGTGAAGATCTCTGAAATCGGGGGGCTCGGCAAATGAGAACCTGGCTGCTGGGAATGCTGCTGCCGGCCACGCTCCTGGCCGGGGAGGCGGACGTGCTCGACGCAAAGGTCCGGCCCGGTACCGACGGCTGGACCTTCCAGGTCACCCTGCGCCACGCGGACACCGGCTGGGATCACTACGCCGATGCCTGGGAAGTGCTGACTCCCGACGGAAAGGTGCTCGCCAAGCGGGTGCTCTACCATCCCCACGTGAACGAGCAGCCCTTCACCCGCAGCCTCTCTCATGTGAAGGTGCCCGAGGGCACGTCCTACGTGGTGATCCGCGCCCGCGACAAGGTCCACGGCTACGGCGGCAGGACACTGACACTGCCCTGGCCACCGTCACAAGGGAACTGAACTCAGGGATTGCCGGTGGCAAAACGGGCGATGCGCCTCCCGTCGGCATCGAATATGTCCAGCAGCTTACCCCTCATTCGCCAGCCATCGGCACGCTGCAGCATTTTCATATAGGCCGTTTCCAGTTCGTAGCCGGTATCACAGCGCAGACGCGTAGTACCCGGCTGCTCGAAGCGGATCTTTCCGCCATCGAGCACATAGCGCACCTTGAAATGGTTACAACCGCCGAAGCCCATTGCCTTGCCGGAGCGCAGTTCCAGGTAGGGATCACGCCGCTTCCCGGAAGCCAGGCGACGCCCTCCCAGCTCGACCAGCACCCAGGGAGTACCTTCCAAAGGCACCTTCGACAGGGGATCACATTCGCGAATGCCGCTCTCCAGCACCCGGCTGACCACGAAGTACAGGCGGCGCTTGCCCGCCTCGAGGTCCAGCTTCCGCTGCACCTCGCCTTCGACCTTCACCCACAGGGGCTCGCCACCGGAGCGCTCTTCCAGGTAGATCCTTTCGAGCTCGGCATTGGCCGCCTTCATTGCCACGGGCCACCGGTCTCCCGAGAGGCAGTCCTCGAACAGCCCTGCATCGGCCAGGTAACGATACTGCCCCGTGTAGATCTTCTCCCTGGCCTGCAGCGGCGATACCAGCACCAGCAGGAGCATAATGCCCCTCAATATCATTCCAACTCTTGCGGCGTCCTGGCCGACTTGATGGAGAGCGCATGCAGTTCGTCGGAGGCCACCTGGGGCTTCACCGTCTCCATCACCATGCGATGCCGCTGGATGAGGCTCTTGCCCTCGAAGGCGGGGCTCACCACCTCCACCTCGAAATGGCGGCCATCGCCACTCACCTTCACCTGGGCATCGGGGATACCCGCCCTGATCAGGGCTTCCACCTGTTCGTTTTCCATGCTCACAACTCCCGCGTGGCCAGGAACCGGATCTCCGGCCACCGCTCTTCGGTAAGGTTCAGGTTGACCCGGGTGGGGGCGAGGTAGACCAGCTGGTCGTCCCCGTCCAGGGCCAGGTTGTCATGGGCCTTGTCACGGAAGCGCTTCATCACCGCCTCGTCGTCGCACTGCACCCAGCGGGCAGTATAGACGTTGATGGGCTCGACGATGGCTTCCACGCCGTACTCCGATTTCAGGCGCGCCGCGGCCACCTCGAACTGGAGCACGCCCACGGCACCCAGGATCAGGTCGTTGTTGCGCAACGGGCGGAACACCTGGGTGGCGCCCTCCTCGCACAGCTGCAACACGCCCTTCTGCAGGGCCTTCATCTTCAGCGGATCCTTGAGCACCACGCGGCGGAAGAGCTCCGGCGCGAAATAGGGAATGCCCTCGTACTTGAGCTCCTCGCCCTCGGTGAAGGTATCGCCGATCTGGATGGTGCCGTGGTTGTGCAGGCCGATGATGTCGCCGGGAAAGGCCTCCTCCACCTGGCGCCGCGCATCGGCCTGGAAGGTGATGGCGTTGGAGACCTGCACCGTCTTGCCGATGCGCACGTGCTTCATCTTCATCCCCTTGCGATAGCTGCCGGAACAGACCCGCAGGAAGGCGATGCGGTCGCGGTGGGCCGGGTCCATGTTCGCCTGGATCTTGAAAATGAAGCCGGTGAACTTCTCTTCGGCGGGATCCACCAGCCGCTGCACCGTCTGGCGCGGCAGCGGTGGCGGGGCATACTCGACGAAGGCGTCGAGAAGCTCCTTGACGCCAAAGTTGTTGATGGCCGAGCCGAAGAAGACCGGCGTCTGTTCGCCGCGCAGGTAGGCTTCCAGGTCAAGCTCGTGGCTGGCGCCGCGCACCAGCTCGATCTCCTCCTTCAACGCATCCACCTCGTGCTGGCCAAGGGCCTGGGCCAGTTCGGGGTTGTCCAGGCCGACGATGGTCTCCCCCTCCTGCACCCGCGAGCCGTCCCGGGAACTGAACAGGTAGGTGGTCTCGTTGCGCAGGTCGATGACCCCGCGCAACCGCTTGCCCATGCCGATGGGCCAGGTCACCGGCGAACAGGCGATGCCCAGCACCTCCTCGATCTCGTCGAGAATATCGATGGGGTCACGCCCCTCGCGGTCGAGCTTGTTGACGAAGGTGAGAATGGGCGTGTCGCGCATGCGGCACACCTCCATGAGCTTGATGGTGCGCTCCTCCACCCCCTTGGCCACGTCGATCACCATGAGCGCCGAGTCCACCGCCGTGAGGGTGCGGTAGGTATCCTCGGAGAAGTCCTCGTGGCCCGGCGTGTCCAGCAGATTGACGATGCGTCCGTTGTAGGGAAACTGCATCACCGAGGAGGTGACCGAGATACCCCGCTCCTTCTCCATCTCCATCCAGTCGGAGGTGGCGTGGCGCGCGGCCTTGCGCCCCTTCACCGTGCCGGCGAGCTGAATGGCACCACCGTAGAGCAGGAGCTTCTCGGTGAGGGTGGTCTTGCCGGCGTCGGGGTGCGAGATGATGGCGAAGGTACGGCGACGGGCCGCTTCGCTCTGGAGTTCTGTCATGGTGTTTCGTGTGTATCAGGGGAGGAGGTGGATTATAACAAGCCTTGGATTCAACTCGTAAGTGCAACTCGATCTAGAGCGGGAGGGTAAGCTGCGGTAGCATCACGGCTTACTCAATCCACCAAGAGAGAGGAGCACGATGAGAGGCTACACGCAGCTTACCCGAGATGAACGATACCAGATCTAT
>QNZQ01000097.1 GCA_003972985.1 Gammaproteobacteria bacterium
CGACTTCAACAAACTGACGGACAGGCAGGTCCTGGAGATCATGGACAAGTTGAACAATCGCCCTCGAAAATGCCTGGGGTACAAGACACCCAATCAGGTATTCTTCGGGATCAAACCACCCGTTGCACTAGCGAGTTGAATCCGCGCAACATAAATTGTGCCCGAACCGGGTGTATTGGGAGCGAAAATGATACGAAGTATGACCGCTTTCGCACGAGCGGACCTGCGCGCGGAGTGGGGAGAGCTGGTCTGGGAGCTCAGATCGGTGAATCACCGTTACCTCGAGATTCACCCCCGCCTGCCGGACGAGTTTCGCACCCTGGAGCCCCGGGTCCGGGAGATGATGGGTGCGAGGCTGGGCAGGGGCAAGGTGGAAGCGGTGCTGCGCTACCGGCCGGTGGCCGGCGTGGTGGAGGAGATCCGGGTCAACGAACCTTTCATCGATCAGCTCATCGAGGCCATGCAGGTAGTGCGGGAAAAGCTGCCCCGGGCCACCGAGCCGGGGATTCTCGAGGCGCTGGCCTGGCCCGGCGCAGTGCTCACCACGGCCCCCGACCTGACCCCGATCCAGGAGCAGGCCATGCAGCTTCTGCAGCAGGCGCTCGATGACCTGGTGGCCATGCGCGAACGGGAAGGAGCGCGCCTGGCGAAGCTCATCGAGAGCCGCTGTGACCTGCTCGAGGTCCAGGTGCAGCGGGCGCGGGAGCTTATGCCCCAGGTGATCGAGGCGCTGCGCGAACGGCTGCGTGCACGGCTCGAGGAAGTGAGCGACAGCCTCGACGAGGAACGGCTCGAACAGGAGATGGTGCTGCTGGCCCAGCGCCTGGACGTGGACGAGGAGATGGACCGCCTCACCATGCACCTCAAGGCGGTGCGGGAGGTGCTGAAGCGGAACGAGCCGGTAGGCAGGCGCCTCGATTTTCTCATGCAGGAACTCAACCGCGAGGCCAACACCCTGGGCTCGAAATCGGCGGACGCGGAAACCACGGCCATCTCGGTGGAGATGAAGGTGCTCATTGAGCAGATGCGTGAACAGGTACAGAACATTGAGTGATCGGATGACAGGTATTCTCTTCATCGTCTCCGCCCCTTCTGGTGCGGGCAAGACCAGCCTGCTCAAGGCACTGCTGCCCACGGATGACAACCTGGTGCTGTCGGTCTCCCACACCACCCGTTCCCCGCGGCCGGGCGAGGTGGATGGCGTGGACTACCATTTCGTCTCCGTGGAGGAGTTCATGCGGCTTGCCGGAGAGGGGGCCTTCCTGGAGCAGGCCGAGGTGTTCGGCAACTACTACGGGACCTCGGAATCCGGGGTGAGGGCGCAGCTGGCGCAGGACCAGGACGTGGTGCTCGAGATCGACTGGCAGGGTGCCCGGCAGGTGCGCAAGGCCTTCCCCGAAGCGGTCTCCATCTTCATCGTGCCTCCTTCCATCGAGGCGCTGCGGGAACGGCTCTCCGGGCGCGGCCAGGACGACGAGGCAATCATCGAACGCCGCATGGCCGAGGCGAGAAAGGAACTCTCCCACTACCCGGAGTACGATTACCTGGTGATCAACGACCGTTTCGAGGAGGCGTTGGAAGACCTCAAGGCGATTGTGCGCAGTGAACGCCTGCGCACGCCACGCAGCGCCCAGCGCCACCAGCAGGCGCTGCGCAAGCTGCTCGGAGAAACTGAACCGGAGTAGGCGAACATGAGACAGCTGCAGCGCATCGCCATCTTCCTGCTGCCCCTCTGGCTGGGCATGAATCCCTCCGCCATGGCGGGGAAGCTGCAGGAGGAGTTGATCACCCGGTCCTTTACCGGCGACCTGCCAGAGATGAAGAAGCGAAGGCTCATCAGGGCGCTGGTGGTCTACGGGCCCACCGATTTCTTCTTCCGCGAGGGCAAGCCCCGGGGTATCCAGGTGGATCTGCTCAAGGAGTACGAGAAGTTCCTCAACAAGGGCAAGCGCAAGGAGACCGACCGGGTTGTGATCGCCTTCGTGCCGGTGGCCTTCGAGCAGCTGATTCCTTCCTTGAAACAGGGCAAGGGCGATCTCATTGCCCACTTTCTCACCCCCACCGTGGAGCGGAAAAAGGAGCTGCGCTTCGCCTCGGGGGAGGAGCAGGACGTGAGCGAGCTGGTGGTGGTGCACAAGGACCAGCCGCCGGTGAAGCGCCTGGAGGACCTGGCCGGGCGCGAGGTCTACGTTCTGCGCGGCAGCAGCTACCTGGAGCACCTGGAAGCGCTGAACGAGAAGTTCATCGACCGGGGGCTCCAGCCCATTCACATCGAACCGGCCGATGAACGGCTGCGCAGCGAGGATATCCTGGAACTGGTCAATGCCGGGGTGGTGGGCATTACCGTGGTGGACGACTACAAGGCCAGGCTCTGGGCCCAGGTGCTGCCCGATATTCGGGTGCTGGAGGAGGTGGCGGTCACTGAAGGAAACAATATCGGCTGGGCGGTACGCAGGAACAACCCGGAACTGGCAAAGAGCCTGAACAAGTTCGCGCGCAAGGTGAAGAAGGGCACGCTACTGGGCAACCTGCTCATCAAGCGCTACTACGACACCACAGACTGGATCGACAACCCGGCAAGGGAGAAGGACCGCAAGCGTTTCCTGGAGCTGATCGGGCTGTTCCGCAAGTACGGGGAGCAGTACGGCTTCGACTACCTGGCGCTGGCGGCCCAGGCCTACCAGGAGTCGGGCCTGAGCCAGGAGCGGCGCAGCCACCGGGGCGCGGTGGGCGTGATGCAGATCCTGCCCAGTACCGCGCGCAGCAAGTACGTGGGCATCGAGGACATCTCCAAGGTGGAGAACAACATTCATGCCGGCACCAAGTACCTCGCCTTCATCAGGGATCGTTACTTCTCGGATCCGGAAATCAAGGAGGACGAGCGCATGGCCTTCACCTGGGCGGCCTACAATGCCGGGCCCGCCAAGGTCCAGAAGATGCGCAACAAGGCGAAGAAGATGGGTCTGGATCCCAACCGCTGGTTCGGCCACACCGAGATCGCCGCCGGCCGGCTGGTAGGGCGCGAGACGGTGCGCTACGTGTCCAACATTCACAAGTACTACGTCGCCTACCGGCTCGTGGCGGATCTCTACTCGGACGACAAGCTGTTCAAGGCAGCCGGCGTTCAGCGCTGACAGCGGGGGCAGTAGTAGCTGGAGCGCTGGCCGATGGTGCGCTGGTGGATGGAATTTCCGCAGTGGGGGCAGGGCTGGCCTTCGCGCCCGTATACTTTCAGCTCCCGGGCGAAGTAGCCGGGGTTGCCGTCCGCCTGACGGAAATCCTGCAGGGTGGTGCCGCCTTGGTCGATGGCGCTGCGCAGGATTTCCTTCACCGCCTCGGCGAGCCGATCGTACCTTTTCCGCGAAATGCGGCCACAGGCCCTGGCGGGATGGATGCCCGCTTGGAAAAGGGCTTCGTTGGCGTAGATGTTGCCCACGCCCACCACCACGTGGCCGTCCATGAGGAAGGACTTCACGGCGATGCGCCTGCCGCGCGAAAGCCGATAGAGATGCTCCCCGTGAAAATCGCTGGACAGCGGTTCGGGGCCGAGGGAGCGCAGCAACGGATGTTGCAGGGGATCCTCCTCCGTCCAGAGCACAGCACCGAAACGGCGTGGATCGCGCAGCCGCAGGCACCGGTCGCCGAAGACCAGGTCGATGTGGTCGTGCTTGCTGGGAGGCGTGTTTGGGGGCAGGACGCGCAGGCTGCCCGACATGCCCAGGTGCAGGATGAGGGTGCCGTGGGTGAAACGCAGCAGCAGGTACTTGGCGCGCCGCTCCACCTTGCGCAGCTTTCTCCTTGCCAGCCGCTTCGGCAACGTTCCGGGGACGGGCCAGCGCAGGCGGCTTTCGCGGATCACCACTGCGCTCACGCTCCTGCCTTCGATGAGCGGGGCGATCCCCCGGCGGGTGGTCTCCACTTCGGGCAGTTCAGGCATGGCGGATGGTCACTGCGCAGCGTGCAGGTGGTGGGTATAGCCGTCGGTGATGAGATGGACCCGGTCGCCCACCAGCACGTAGCGGCGCTGGCTCAGGGGTTCGATAGTGCCCCAGCCGATAACCGTGTCGTCGAAAATCAGCCGGAAACGCGGCTTATCCAGGCCGAAGGGCTGGAGATCCGCAGGGGCGTCGAAGTGCTGCAGGCTGGGCAGCTGCGCGATGTGCAGCAGGTGCCCGATCCATTCCGTGTCGTCCACGGGCGCCTGTCGTCCACGGCTGAACCACTCCTCCCCGCGCTTTTGCAGCTGCTCGATCACCTGGCCATTGGCTTCGACGGTGATGTGCTGGATGGTGGCGGGATCCAGCGGGGTGAGCAGGGGGTAACCGGTCTGCTGGCTGTGGTAGTCCCACCAGAGCAGCGTTCCCAGCAGCACGGCCAGGAGCGCAAGGAACCCGTTGGCGCGCATCAGGGGGGTCATCGGCGCCGTCTCCAGGGGATCAGAAGGCCGGCCACCACCAGCAGGAAGGGGATCAGCACCAGGAACAGGCCGGCCACCGCGGCGCTGGTGGAGGCCTTCCAGTGAAGCTGCTGGTCCGGGGCGCGGACCGGGGGAATCTCCACCAGCTGCTCGTTGCGGCCGAGCCAGTGCACCAGGCCCAGGCCGAAGACCTGGTTGGCGCCGTTGCCGATGAAGCTGTTGCTGAGAAAATCGGCATCGCCGATGACCGCCACCTGCTGGTCGCCCCGCGAGAGCAGCAGCGCCAGGGGCAGGGGGCCAGGTTCCTCGCCGCTCACCCAATCGCGCTGGATGGTACCCTTGAGATTGCCGGTCTCGTTCCAGCTGCGTGGCCCGGTCCGGAGCAGGACGGTGGCCTTCCAGGCCGCGCCCTGGTGACGCAGGGCGCGGGCATGGGGCATGAGTACCGGCCCCTCCAGGCGTCCCGTGAGCAGGTGGTCCGCTGCCGGACGCGCCACCGCCACCGTGGGACTGTCGATGCCCAGGTCGGCCGCCGCCGCATCCACCACGGTTCCCGGAAGAAAGCGGATCTCCAGGGCACTCGCCAGTTCCGGCGGTATCCTGCCATCGGCGAGCCAGAGCAGCCGACCACCCCGGTCCAGGTAGTGTTTCAGCAAGGTGGTTTCGGTCTCCGAGAGTTCGGTGGCCGGGGCGGCCAGCACCAGCAGCGTCACGTTGCGGGGGATCTGCGCGGTGGCGGTGAGATCGAGATCGATGACCCGGTACCCCTTGCGCTCCAGCAGTTTGCCGAAGTCGCCCAGGTCGAAATTGGCCTGGCCGTGCAGCCTGGCCTCGCCGTGGCCGGTGATGGCCGCGATCCAGCCTGCATCCTCCATGCCGAGTTGCGCCAGGGCGTTGCTCAGTGTCTGCTCGGTGATCTCCTCGAGGCGCCTTTCCCGGCCGCCGTGCTGCAGCAGCAGGAGGGGCGTCCTGGCGATGTCCAGTTCACGCGCCAGCTCGGGGTGGCGACCGGGATCGATAAAACGGTAGTGGAAGTCGGCATGGGCACGCCGGAACTCCTCCAGCAGCTCGCGGATGGCGGCGCGTTGCACCGGGTAGTCGGGTATGAATACACGCGCCTCCACCGGACCGGTCAGCGCCGAGAGGACTTTCAGGCTCTGTTCGTGGAGCTGGTTGCGCCCGTTCATGCTCCAGTCCCAGGTCATCGGGTGACGGTGCGACAGGATCAGCACCAGGACCACCACGGTGACCAGCAGAAGGTGGAAGAGGCGGTGGCGCAGCATCAGTCGCCGCCCTCCAGCTGCCAGATGCGGTGGATGGCCAGCGCCAGGGCCGCCATGGTCAGGGTGAGAAACCAGACCAGCGATTCACTGGGAACCATGCCAAGGAAGAAGGGTTCCAGGTGGCGCTTGAGCGAGAACAGGCCAAGCCCCTCGCTGCCCGAGGCGTCGAGGAACCAGAGCAGGAACAGCAGTCCCCAGCTCAGGGCCGCGGCGCCCAGCGGCTGTTCGCCGAGGGAGGAGAACCAGAGGGTGACGGCGCTGGCCAGGGCGATGAGCAGCAGCAGGCCGAGCGCGCCAGCCGCCAGGCGCCCGCTGTCGAGATGGCTCCCCATCCCCAGCGCCACGGCCATGGCCATCACCAGCACCACCACCGGCAGGCAGGCGAGGAGCAGTCCCAGCCACTTGCCCAGCACCAGCGAAGTGGCGGAGAGGGGGGAGGAGAGCAGCAGGGTCATGCGCCGGCTGCGCAGTTCGTCGGCGAGGCTGCCCATGCCCAGCAGCGGCACCAGGAGCAGCAGCACCAGGGCCGCCGAGGCCAGCGTGGGGGCGATGACCAGGTCGCCGATGCCCAAGGGGCTGTCGATGGCCGTGAGGCGGGGCTGGATCTTCAGGTAGATCTCGAGCTGGGCGAAGAGCATCCAGGCCAGCAGCAGCTGCGCGGCGGCCAGCGCCAGCCAGCCGCTGGCGCTGCTGTAGAGGTCGCGGAGTTCGCGCCAAGCGATGGTTCCGATCATGCCGCCTCTTCGTCGATGCCCACCAGGATTCCCACCAGGCTCTCGATGTCGTGCCGCCGGGGCACGTAGGCGTCCAGCCCCCAGTCGTGGAGAGCGATCTCCCGGGCCAGCTCCGCGGGGGCGTCATCGAGCGCCAGTTCGAACCATCCCCCGCCCTGGCTGCGCACGCCCGCCACGCCCGGCAGCCGTTCCAGGGTTTCCTTTTCGGGAGGGCGGAGCAGGTGAATGCGGATCCGGTTCCGCTCGTGCAGCCGTTCATGGGCGGCGAGGCGCCCATCCCGCAGGATCAGCACCTCCTCGCAGAGTTCTTCCACGTCGCGCAGGATGTGAGTGGCCAGCAACACCCCGCAACGGCTGCGGATGTCGCCGATGAGAGTGCGCAGCTCCCTGGCCTGGGCCGGGTCGAGCCCCGCCGTGGGTTCGTCCAGGATCACCACCTGGGGTTCGTGAACGAGCGCCTGGGCGATGCCCACCCGCTGCGCCATACCCTTGGAGAGCCGGCCGCAGAGACGTGCGCCGAAAGCCGCCAGGTCGAGCTGCCGTTTGATCCGCTCCCGGGCGCTGCGCGCCGCCCTGCCTTTCATGCCCCGCAGTCGTGCGGCGAAATCGAGGTTCTCGTCCACGGTGAGGTTGGGGTAGAGCGGCGGGCGCTCCGGCAGCAGGCCGAGGTGACGCTTGGCCCGGCGGGGATGGCGGTGCAGGTCGATTCCCAGAATCTCCACCCGGCCGCTGGTGGGGCGCAGGGCGCCGCTGAGCAGCGCCAGCGTGGTGGATTTCCCGGCACCGTTGACGCCCAGCAGGCCGAGTACCTGCCCACGGCGCAGTACCAGGTCGAGCCCCTCGAGGCGCTGGGTGCGTCCGTCGCGGCGCCCCAGGCCGCTGGCTTGGAGTAGAATGTCCCGCTCCTGGATCATGGTGCGAATGATAAGCCCTGCGCATGGAAAAATCCCTGATAAACGCTGTGATGGGTTTCTCCAACTCCGCCACCACGCGGCCGCTGGAAAGGGGGACGGCGTGAGCGGCTTCTTCCTCGGTGTCGATGCCGGTGGCACTTTCACCGACTTCGTCCTCTGGCGTGATGGTCGCCTGCAGGTGCACAAGGTGCTCTCCACGCCGGAAGCGCCGGAACGCGCGATTCTCCAGGGCATACGCGAGCTGGGGCTCGATGCCAGGGAGCTGCGGCTGGTGCACGGTTCCACCGTAGCCACCAACGCGGCGCTGGAGGGCAAGGGCGTGCGCACGCTGTTCGTCACCAACCGCGGTTTCGGCGATCTGCTCAGCATCGGCCGGCAGAACCGGGCCGAGCTCTACAACCTGCAGCCCGAGCCCCTGGAACCGCCGGTGCCGCCGGAACTCTGCCACGAGACGGGCGGGCGCCTTTCGGCCCGGGGGGAATGGGTGGAGCCGCTCGCCGAGGCCGATCTGGAGGCGCTGAAGCGGGCGGTGGAGGAGTGGCAACCGGAGGCCGTGGCGGTGAACCTGCTCTTCTCCTGGCTGGACGACAGCGCCGAGCGGGCCATCGCCGAAGCCTTGCCCAAGGCGCTCTTCGTCTCCCTCTCCTCCCGGGTTCTGCCCGTGATCCGCGAGTACGAGCGCGGCATGGCCACCTGGCTCAATGCCTGGGTGGGGCCGCGGGTGCAGGGCTACCTGCAACGGCTGCAGGACGGGCTGCCGGGTGCACGCCTTTCGGTCATGCAGAGTTCCGGCGACACCGTGGCGGCGAAACAGGCAGGCGAGAACGCGGTGCGCATGCTGCTCTCCGGGCCCGCGGGTGGCCTGGTGGCAGCGCGCTTCGTGGGGCGGGCTGCGGGCCGGGAACGGCTGCTCACCTTCGACATGGGCGGCACCTCCACCGACGTGGCCCTCATCGACGGCGAGCCGCGCCTCACCCGCGAGGGGCGCATCGGCCGCTGGCCGGTGGCGGTGCCCATGGTGGAGATGCACACCATCGGCGCCGGTGGCGGCTCCATCGCCTGGCTGGATGCCGGGGGCATGCTCCAGGTGGGACCCGAGTCCGCGGGCGCCGATCCCGGCCCGGCCTGCTATGGCCGCGGCGGGCGCTCTCCCACGGTCACGGACGCCAACCTGGTGCTGGGCCGCCTGCTGCCCCACGCCTTCCTGGGCGGCGGCATGGCGCTGGACGTGGCTGCCGCCGAATCGGCCATGGACGGGCTGGCCACCGCCATGCAGTGCTCGCGCCTGGAAGCGGCGGCGGGCATCCTGGCCATCGCCGACGAACACATGGCCCGCGCCCTGCGCACCATCTCCATCCAGCGGGGCGAGGACCCGGCCGCTTTCACCCTGGTCTCCTTCGGCGGCGCCGGCGGGTTGCACGTCTGCTCCCTGGCGGAAAAGCTCGGCATGCGCCGGGCCATGGTTCCGGTTCACGGGGGCGTGCTCTCGGCGCTGGGGATGCTGGCGGCGCGCCCCGGCCGGCAGCTCACCCGCACCCGCCTGGAACTGCTGTCGGGGCTCGAGCCCGCAGTCCTGCAGGGCGCCTTCGAATCGATGGCCGCAGAAGGACTGGCTGCGCTGGAGGAGGAGGGCCAAGCGGCGGAGGCATGCACGCTGGAGCCTTCCATCGATCTGCGGTACCAGGGGCAGTCCTACACCCTGGAAGTGGCCTGGCGGGGCAATATCGGCGCGGCAGAGGAGGCGTTTCACCGGCTCCACCAGGCCCGTTACGGCCATCGCATGGCGCTGCCGGTGGAACTGGTGAACCTGCGCATGGCGGTACGTGGCAGGGCCCTGCCCGTGACCCTTGAAAGGATGGCGACGGCGGCCCCATGTGAGCCAGTGGGCGAGGTGTCGGTGGCCGGATTGGAGGGCGCCGTGCGCCACTGGCGGCGCCAGGATCTCGCCGCCGGCTGCCGCATCGAGGGGCCGGCCATCGTCACCGAAACCGTGGCCACCACCTGGCTGGCGCCCGGCTGGCGTTGCGAAGTGGATGCGCTGGGGAACCTGTTGCTGGAGCGGAGGGAAAGCGGGCAATGCAGCGTCTCCTGATCATTCTCGGAGCCATCCTGCTGGCACTGGGCCTGCTCTGGCCCTGGCTGCAGAAATCGGGCCTCGGGCGACTTCCCGGCGACATCGTCGTGCGCAGGGAGAACTTCACCTTCTAGGCTCTTCACCAAATCAGGTGGGTAACAGTTGCTGGCTGATGGCCTCTGGGTAGAGATCGAGTCCGCCAAGGTGGAAGTAAATGGCGTTGGCAAAGCGCTCCTTGTTGCGGAAGCCATGGCTCCGAACCTTGATCGCCTTGATGCGGC
>QNZQ01000049.1 GCA_003972985.1 Gammaproteobacteria bacterium
CGACTTCAACAAACTGACGGACAGGCAGGTCCTGGAGATCATGGACAAGTTGAACAATCGCCCTCGAAAATGCCTGGGGTACAAGACACCCAATCAGGTATTCTTCGGGATCAAACCACCCGTTGCACTAGCGAGTTGAATCCGCGCCAATTTTTATTGAGGAACGAAGATGAAAAAACGAAACAACCGCAAGCACATTTTCCCTGTCCTGGTACTGGTTGCCGGGGTGATCGCCGGGATTGGCGCCATGCTCGGTACGCCCACGGCAGTGGCCGAGGAGATTGTCGTCTACAAGAGCCCCACCTGTGGCTGCTGTAAGAAATGGGTGCAGCACATGCGCGAGAATGGCTTCAAGGTGACGGTTCACGAGCAATATAATGTCACGCCGGTGAAGAACGAGATGGGCGTGCCGCGCCAGCTGCGCTCCTGCCACACCGCCAGGGTGGGTGGCTACGTCGTCGAGGGCCATGTTCCCGCCGACGTGGTGAAGAAGCTGCTCGAAGAGAAGCCCGACGTCGCCGGCGTTGCCGTGCCAGGCATGCCCATGGGTTCGCCGGGCATGGAAGGATTCCGCAAGGATCCCTACGACATCATCGCCTTCAGCAAGTCCGGCAAGAGCAGCATCTACGCCAGCCGTTGAGCCGCTTGCCCGCCTTCAAGCCGTCCCGCTCCTGAAGAGTGGGATGGAGTGAGGATTTCGACAACAGCAACAGGAGCTGGAATACCAACATGACTGCCGAAGTACCCACCATTCCCGATCACTACCGCCTCGGGGTCGAGGGCATGACCTGTGAGCACTGCTCGGCGCGCGTGGCGCAGGCCGCTGCGGGTGTGCGTGGCGTGCGCAGTGCCCACGTCGACCTGGAGGCCGGTGTGCTGGAGGTGGAAGGCGGTCGCCCCCACGAGGTGATCGAGGCGGTCCGGGAGGCAGGCTACGAAGCCGTGCCCATCGCCGAGGTTCCCGAGAGCTGCCCGTTGCCGGAACCGGAAGAGCAGGCGGAAAAGCGCCAACCCCTGCCCGATGCCTACACCGTGCTCATCGACGACATGACCTGCGCCAGCTGCGTGGGGCGGGTAGAGAAAGCCATCCGTTCCGTGCCCGGCGTCCAGGACGCCGTCGTGGACCTGGTGAACGAGAGCGCCCAGGTGGTGGGCGGTGATCCGGATGCGGTGGTGGCGGCCATCATCGACCAGGGTTACCCGGCCCGCCTGCTCGAGCAGGCTCCGCCGGAAGGCGAAGAATACGAAATCGAGATCGACGACATGACCTGCTCCAGCTGCGTGGCCACGGTGGAGAAGGCGATCCGCTCCGTTCCGGGCGTGCAGGAGGCCGCGGTGAACCTGGTGGAGAAGCGGGCACTGGTGCGTGGCGGCGACCCGGAAGCGGTGGTGGCCGCCATCATCGACCAGGGCTACCCGGCGCGGGTGGTGGAACGCCGGGCCTCTCCCAACGAGTTCCGCCTGCGTTTTCCCCCGGAGCTGGCACCGGAGAAGGCCAGGAATCTCCTCGCTTCCCTCGCCGGTGACGGTGAAGAACTGGAGATTCTCGCGGAGCAGTGGCCGGAGCTGCTGGTCAGGACCACCCTGCACCCGGCCAGGGTGCTGGTGGCGCTGCGCCGCGAGGGCGTGGCAGCGGGCATCGAGGAGCAGTTCGTCGATCCCTACGTTGAGCAGGCGAAAAAGGCCAGGCAGGAGATCCGCCGCGCCTGGCAGCGGGCACTGGTGGCCGGCACCGTGGGTGCCTTTCTCATCGCGGGGGAATTCTCGGGGGTGCTGCCGCACCTCAAGGATGCCACTACTCCCTTCGGCGGCGTGAGCGGCCGGACGGTGTGGGCGGTGATCGCCGCCATCGTGCTGCTGGCCATGTGGTTCAGCGGTCGCAACTACTATGTCACCGCCGTCAAGCAGGCGCGCCACCTGGCCGCCAACATGGACACCCTGGTGGCGCTGGGTACCTCGGCGGCCTGGCTGGCGTCGGTGATCTTCATCGTCAATCCCGATTTCATTCCGGGCGAGCCCAAGCTCTACCTGGACGCGGCGGTGCTCATACTCGCCTTCCTGCAGATCGGCCATGCCCTGGAGGTGCGCGCCAAGCGCACCACCAGCGAGGCCATCGGTTCCCTGCTCAAGCTGGCGCCCAAGTCCGCCAGGGTGGTGCTGGAGGAGCAGGAGGTGGAGCTGCCCGTTTCCCTGCTGCGCCCCGGTGACCGCCTGCGCGTGCGACCCGGCGAGACCCTGCCCATCGACGGCAGGGTGGTGGAGGGGCGCTCCAGCGTGGACGAGTCCCTGCTCACCGGCGAGCCCATCCCGGTGGAGAAGCATGCAGGCGATGCGGTGATCGGCGGCACTCGCAACCTCAACGGCAGCCTGCTCATCGAGGTGAGCAGGCCGGCATCGGAGACCACGCTCTCGCACATCATCGAGATGGTGAAGAAGGCGCAGCTGAGCAAGCCGCCCATCGGCAGGCTGGTGGACAAGGTATCGGCGGTCTTCGTGCCCATCGTCATTCTCATCGCCATCGTTACTTTCGTGGTCTGGTACCTGGTGGGACCGGAACCCTCGCTGGCCTTTGCCCTCACCGCGGGCATCTCGGTGCTGGTCATCGCCTGCCCCTGTGCGCTGGGACTGGCCACGCCCATCGCCATCATGATGGGTACCGGCCGCGCGGCGCAGCTCAACATCCTCATCCGCAACAGCGAGGCGCTGCAGAGCGCTGCCAGCATCACGCATCTGGTGGTGGACAAGACCGGCACCCTGACCCGGGGGCGGCCGGAGGTGACCGCCATGCACCCGGTGGAAGGTGTCGGGGAAGAGGATCTGCTCGGGCTGGCGGTGAGCCTCGAGAAACACTCCGAGCACCCGCTCGCCGAAGCGATCAACAAGGCCGCCGCCGAGCGGGGCATTGCGCCAGCACCGGTGGAGGAGTTCGAGGCGGTCTCCGGCCGGGGCATCCAGGCCCGGGTAGGGGGCCGACACGCCTGGCTGGGGAGCCGGCACTACCTGGAGCAGCAGGGGATCACCATTCCGGAGGACTTCGCGAGGTTGGCGGACGAGGAGGCGCGGCGGGGCGGCACCCCCATCTGGCTGGCCGACGAAGCGGGCCTGAAGGGCCTGCTCGTACTCAAGGATCCCCTGCGCGAAGAGACGCCAGGCGCCGTGAAGGCCCTGCAGAAGCGTGGCATCACCCTGGTGATGTGCACCGGCGACAACGCCATCACCGCGCGTGCCGTGGCCGATGAATTGGGCATTACAGAGGTGCACAGCGAGGTGATGCCCGAGGACAAGCTGGAGGTGGTGAAAGCACTGCAGGCGCAGGGACACAAGGTGGGCATGGTGGGCGACGGCGTGAACGATGCGCCGGCCCTGGCCCAGGCCGACACCAGTTTCGCCATCGGCAGTGGCACCGACGTGGCCATCGAGAATGCCGACGTCACCCTGGCGGGCGACTCCCTGGCCAATGTCACCACCGCCATCGAGATCTCCAGCGCCACCATCCGCAACATCAAGCAGAACCTGTTCGGCGCCTTCATCTACAACGTCACCGGCATCCCTCTGGCTGCCGGCGTGCTCTATCCGCTTACCGGCTGGCTGCTCGAGCCCATGTTCGCCAGTGCCGCCATGGCGCTCTCCTCGGTGACCGTGGTGACCAACGCCAACCGGCTCCGTTTCTTCAAACCCAAATTCTGAAAAGGAGAAGTTCCATGTCCGAAATTCGACTCAAGATCACCGGCATGACCTGCAACCACTGCGTCGCCCATACGAAAAAGAACCTCGAAGCCGTTCCCGGCGTGGAGTCGGTGGAGGTGACGCTGGATCCCGGTAGCGCCGTGGTGAAAGGCAGTGCCGATCCCGATGCCCTTGTCGCCGCCGTCAAAGAGGCCGGTTACGAGGCAGTAGTGGAAGGCTGATCGCGCCGGAAGCCGATCCTGCTCTGGTATACTTGCGCCATCCACAGGTATCCGGAGGTAGGGGTCCATGAGCAACGAAAAGAAGGTAAGCGTGCTGTTTGTCTGCATGGGCAATATCTGCCGTTCACCCACGGCCCATGGTGTTTTCCGCAAGCTGGTGGAGGAGGCCGGGCTGGAGGATCTCATCGAAATCGACTCCTCGGGCACCCACGCCTACCACGTGGGCAAGGCGCCGGATCCCCGTGCACAGGAGACGGCGCAGCGCCGCGGGCTGGAACTGGGCGACCTGCGCGCCCGGCAGATTGAGCAGGAGGATTTCGAGCGCTTCGACTACATCCTGGCGATGGACGAGGACAACCACTACAGCCTCAGCCTCATCTGCCCGCTGGAGTACCAGGAGAAGCTGCACCTGTTCATGGAGTTTGCGCCCGACTGGGGGGAGCGCGAAGTGCCCGATCCCTACTACGGCGGCGCCACCGGTTTCGAACGCGTCTTCGACATGGTGGAAGAGGCATCGCGCGGGCTGCTGGAGCATATCCGCAGGGAGCGGTTTTCCCAAGGCGAATGACACGCTGCCCCCCCCAGGGCCACGCCATCTAACCTGGGCAGGGCGGGCACCTGCTCGGAAAACCGCTGTGAATACGTCCATGTACGCTCTGCGTCGGCATCCCTGCCTCCGAAGTTTTCCGATCAGGCACCCGCCCTGCTTTTCAACAACTTGCAGTTTTAGATGACGTCATCCTGGCTGTCCCCCTGTCCCTGCAACCGGGGCAGGGGAGGCAAATGGTACCTCCCCCCGGCCTGCCGCGGGCATTGTTACGGCGGGCCGCCTGCACTGCTTTTCAGTGACCCAGGGAATTGAAGGACGTTGCCTCGGGACATGAGGCGTCGAACAACCATAGTCCCTGAGCAGTGACCTATTCTGCTGATTCCTCCGGCTGCTTTTTCTCTGCCGGAGCGGTTTCTGCTGCAGCGGTTGCCGTTGCCTTTTCGGGAGAGGTTTCCGGCTTCGGCGCGGCTGTGGCCGGTTTTGCCGCTTCACCGCTTTCGGCGACGGGTTCCGCAGCTGCTTCCGTCTTCCTGGCAGCCGCCTTTTTCGCGGTGCTCTTCTTGCGCGTGGTCTTTTTCCGGGCCACTTTCTTGGTCGTGGTGCCGGGTTCCGCCTTCTTGTCGGCCGGCTCTTCGGCTGCAGCCTGGTCGGTTTCCCCGGCTTTGGCGGCTGCGGCTTTCTTTTTTGCCACCTTCTTTTTCCGTGCCGGCTGACGCGGTTTCTCCGCGGTTTCTGCCGGTTTCTCCCCGGCAGTCGATCGTCTCCTTCGGTTCGGAGATCTCCCTGGCCTCGGCCTTGCTCTCCTTGGCCGCAGCTTTCTCCGCGGGGGCTTCCTCCTTGCCGGCGGTAACCTCTGCTGCAGGAGTGGCTTCGGTCTTTTGCGGGGCTGCTTCCGGTGGCTTTCCGGTTGCCGTCGAGTCGACCTTGGGCTCCACCTGAGATTTGGGAGCCGGCTCAGCCCGGGGTTTTTCCCCGGTTTCCGGCGGGGGAGTGGCGGCGCCCGATTTCAGGCTGCCCGAGGAGATGGTGCGCTTGACCTTGGGTTCGTCGCTTTTTTCTGCAGGCGCCTTCTTTGCAGTTTCGGCCGGCTGTGCAGATTTCTCCGCAGTGCTCTCGGAACGGCGGTTCTCCTGGCGACCCTGGGCCTGGCGGTTGTTGCCACGCCCGCGTCCCCGGCCGCCCCGGCGACTGCGGCGCGATCCCTGCCGCGGTTCCTGCGCTCCCTTTTCGCCCTGGGCTGTGCCTTCCTGTCTGGCGCCGGCCTCCTCTTTTTTCTGCGGCTGTCCTTTCTTCTGCTGGGGGCGCTGGCGGCCGCGTCCCCGGCCGTTCTGTCCCTGCCGGGGCTTGCGTTGCTGACCCTGGCTGCTGCGCTGCCTGGCGGGTGCCTTTTCCGCGGGTTTCTCCTGCTCGGCCTCTTCCGTCACCGAGGTGAAGATGGAGAACAGGCGCTTGATGAAGCCGCCTTCGGGCTTGCGTTCCTCTTCGTCCCTCTGCTGTACGTCGGGGGGCGTGCGCTGTGGGACAGGTGTGGCGGGGGCGATGTTCTTCACCGCAGGCTGTTCCATGCGCTTGCGCTGGGTTTCCTGGCTGGCGGCGGCCGCGGTTTCGGGTTCAGCCACCAGGTTGTAGCTCAGTTCCTCTTCCTTGGGCAGATCCTGGCGGCGGATCCGCTCGATGCTGTAGTGGGGGGTTTCCAGGTGCTTGTTGGGGATGAGCATCACGGCGATGTTGTGGCGCTGCTCGATCTCGGCGATGGGTTGGCGCTTCTCGTTGAGCAGGAAGGTGGCCACCTCCACCGGCAGCTGCGCCTGAACCTTGCCGGTATTCTCCTTGAGCGCCTCTTCCTCGATGATGCGCAGAATGGAGAGTGCCAGTGATTCGACGTCGCGGATGTGCCCCTGGCCGTCACAACGGGGGCATACCTGGTGGGCCGATTCGCCCAGGGAGGGGCGCAGCCGCTGGCGCGACATCTCCAGCAGGCCGAAGCGGGAGATGCGCCCGATCTGCACCCGTGCGCGATCCTCCTTCATCGCCTCGCGCAGGCGGTTCTCCACCTGCCGCTGGTGCTTGGAGGGGCCCATGTCGATGTAGTCGATGACGAACAGGCCTCCCATGTCGCGCAGCCGCAACTGGCGGGCGATCTCCTCGGAGGCCTCCAGGTTCGTGGTCAGCGCGGTGTCCTCGATGTCCGCGCCCTTGGTGGCGCGGGCGGAGTTGATGTCGATGGAGGTGAGCGCCTCGGTGGGGTCGATGACGAGGGAGCCGCCGGAGGGCAGACGCACTTCGCGCTGGAAAGCGGTCTCGATCTGGGACTCGATCTGGTAGCGGGAGAAGAGGGGCACCTCGTCCTGGTAGAGTTTCAGGCGGCTGAGGTAGCGGGGCATCACCTGCTGGATGAACTGGCGCGCCTCCTCGTACACCTGGGGATTGTCGATGAGGATCTCGGCGATGTCGGCGCGCAGGTAGTCGCGCATGGAGCGGATGATGACGTTGTTCTCCTGGTAGATGAGGAAAGGCGCCTTGCGCTCCTTGGCGGAGGTCTCGATGGCATTCCAGAGCTGCAGCAGGTAGTCCAGGTCCCACTGCAGTTCTTCCACGTTCTTGCCCACGCCGGCGGTACGCACGATGAGGCCCATGCCCTCGGGCACCTCCAGCTGGCTGATGGCCTGCTTCAGCTCCTGGCGCTCCTGTCCCTCGATGCGGCGGGAGACGCCGCCGGCCCTTGGATTGTTGGGCATGAGCACCAGGAAGCGTCCGGCAAGGGAGATGAAGGTGGTGAGGGCCGCGCCCTTGTTGCCGCGCTCCTCCTTCTCGATCTGGACCACGATTTCCTGGCCTTCCCGCAGGGCCTCGCTGATGCTCGGGCGGCGGTTTCCTTCCAGGGACTTTGGATTGAAGTAGCTGCGCGCCACCTCCTTCAGCGGCAGGAAGCCGTGACGTTCGGCGCCGTAATCGACGAAGGCGGCTTCGAGACTGGGTTCGACGCGGGTGATGCGTCCCTTGTAGATGTTGGCCTTCTTGCGTTCCCGGCCGGGGCTTTCGATATCGAGGTTGAAAAGTTTCTGGCCGTCCACGATGGCCACGCGCAACTCTTCCGGCTGAGTTGCGTTGATCAGCATTCTCTTCATGTTGTATTGAGTCCTGTACCGAGCGGCACGGATTGCTGGCGGGTATGGGAAAGTCTCCTTTCCGGCAAGCAGGCGGGCGAACGAAGGCTCGGGGTATTCATGCTTCTGTCATGCCATTCCGTTTCGGCATGACAGGCGCGGTGTCGCGCGTTTCAGCAGGCGCTTCGTGGCCGTAACCGGCTATCCCGCAGATCCTGCCGGTTGGTTGCCGGCAGCGGCAATCTGCATCACTCAAAACCATTCCATTGACTGCAGCGCACTCTTGCGGCTGCAGCCGCGTATCAAGCGAAATCAGTGATCTGACTTCAGGGGTGTCCACCCTGGGTCCGTCGGGAGCCGGGCAATGTGCCAGTCCAGAGGGAATGAATCGTGTCTGTGGCAGGGGGCTCACCCGAGTACCCTGCCGGGATCGAGGGCGGAGTACTGGAAAACCGTAGCTCGGGAAAAAGGACCAAGCCTTTCTCCGGTGAGCGAAATATACCAAAAATCAGCAACATATCAAGTTTTTCACAGGGTTGATTGCAACTTTGCCGAAGCCACTCCTGTTGAGCGGTTGGATCATGATCCTGGCGCAGGCCATTGAAAATGCAGGAATAGACTCCATATGGCAGGCATCCGCAGTGAAACTGAAGTGATCGTCGAGGCCGGGCCGGGATTGTGACCGGGGTTCCACTGCGCACAGCCCGCGGTCGTTGCCGCAGGTATACTACCGTTTTTCGCCCGGCGAACTACCGCTCCCGAACATGACCCAGAAATCCACGGGCGTGCGCTATCTCACCGTCGATGAACGGGGCGATGGCCAGCGCATCGACAATTTCCTCCTGCGTGAACTCAAGGGGATACCGCGTGCCCTGGTGTACCGGCTGCTACGCCGGGGGGAGGTGCGGGTCAACAAGGGGCGTGCCAAGGCCGGGCGGCGACTGGTCGCCGGTGACGTGGTGCGGGTTCCGCCCCTGCGCCAGGCGCAGCGGAGCGAGCCGGGAAAGCCGCCGGATCGTCTCATTGAAAAGGTAGAAGAAACCGTTATATACGAAGATAACCTGCTGTTGATTCTCAACAAGGAGTCGGGCCTGGCCGTGCACGGAGGCAGCGGTCTCTCCTTCGGCGTCATCGAACTGCTCCGGGCCAGCCGGCCGCGGGAGAAGTCACTGGAACTGGCCCACCGGCTGGACCGGGACACCTCGGGCTGCCTGATGCTGTCGAAGCGGCGCAGCGCCCTGCGCACCCTCCAGCAACTGCAGCGCGAGGGGCGCGTGCAGAAGCGCTACCTGGCGTTGCTTCATGGCCGCTGGGAGGCCAACCGGGCCACGGTGAAGGCGCCGCTGAGGAAGAACACCCTGCGCAGCGGCGAACGCATCGTCACCGTCTCGCAGGAGGGCAAGCCGGCACATACCGAGTTCCGGGTGGTGCGCCGCTTCGAGGAGGCGACCCTGGTGGAGGCGGTGCTCAAGAGCGGTCGCACCCACCAGATCCGGGTGCATGCCGCGCACCTGGGCACGCCCATTCTCGGAGACACCAAGTACGGTGACGAGGCAGCCAACCGCGCCTTTCGTAAGCTCGGCCTGAGGCGGCTCTTTCTCCACGCGGCCAGCCTGCGCTTTCCCTGGCCGGAGCGGGATGAACCCTACCGTTTCGAGGCCCCCTTGCCATCAGAACTAGACCGACTGCTGGAAAAACTGGATGACTGAACTGATCGTATTCGACTGGGACGGCACCCTCATGGATTCCGAGGGGCGCATCGTCGCCTGCCTGCAACAGGCAGCGCGGGACCTGGGCTACGAGGTACCGTCACCCGAGCGGGCCCGGGAGGTGATCGGGCTGGGTCTGAACCAGGCCGTGGCGCGGCTCTTTCCCGAAGCGGACGGGGCGGAGGTGCAGCGCCTGGCCGATGCCTACCGGCGCCATTTTCTCAGTGACGAGCTGGCCCACTCGGAACTCTTCCCGGGCGCCCGCGAACTGCTGGAAGGGCTGGCCGATTCGGGTTACTTCCTTGCCGTGGCCACCGGCAAGAGCCGCCGTGGACTGGAGAAGGAGCTCGAGATCACCGGGCTCGGCGGTCTCTTCCACGTCACCCGCTGCGCCGACGAGACCTTTTCCAAGCCCAATCCGCAGATGTTGCTGGAGATCCTCGACTACACCGGGCGGGAGCCGCACCAGGCGCTGGTGGTGGGCGACACCGAGTTCGACATGCTCATGGCCGCCAACGCGCGCACGCCGGCGGTGGGAGTGAGCCACGGTGTGCATCCGCCCGAGCGATTGCTGGAGGCGGGTGCACTGGCGGTTTTCGACAGCCTCGGGGAGTTGCCGGGCTGGTTGGAGTGACCGCTGGCGGATGCGCTGCGCTTCTCCGCCCCACGGGTTACTGTAGTGCGATCGTGTAGGCCTGATAAGCGCAGCGCATCAGGCAATCCCCTGCCGTTCAGGGTAACTCGATGCCCTCCACGCCCAGCATCTCCACCAACCGGATGAGCGGCAGGCCGACGAGGCTGTTGGGGTCGTCGCCTTCCAGACGGCTGAAGAGGGTGATGCCGTAGCCCTCCGACTTGAAGCTGCCGGCACAGTCGAAGGGCTGCTCCTTCTCGACGTAGCGGCGGACCTGGTGCTTGTTCAGCTCGCGGAAGTGGACATGGTAGTCCTCGCAGCTCACCAGCACCCTGTCCTCGGCACTGTTGAAGAGGCAGAGGCCGGTATGGAAGGTGACCCGCCTGCCGCGCATGCGCAACAGCTGGGCGATGGCCTTCTCCTCACTGCCCGGCTTGCCGAGGATCTCTTCTTCCACGCAGGCCACCTGGTCGGAACCGATGATGAGGGCGGCGGGAAACCGCTCGCGCACTGCGCGCGCCTTGGCCTCGGCCAGGCGCCGCACCAGTTCCACCGGCGATTCGTGCTCGTGCCGGCGCTCGTCCACCTCCGGCGAGGCGGTCTCGAAGGGAAGCCCAAGCTTCTCCAGCAGTTGCGCCCGGTAGGGCGAGGTGGAGGCGAGCACCAGCGGCAGCATGGGATCAGGCCGCGAACTTGCCGCTGCGCAGCCGCTCGGCCTCCATCAGCTCCACTTCCCGCGCGCCGGAGATGACGATGTCGGAATCGGGCACGAAGTCGAGGTCCACGTCGCTGCGGTCGTAGGGCACGGCGTTGAGAATCACCTTCATGGCGTTGAGCCGCGCCAGGAACTTGTCGTTGGAGCGGATCACGGTCCAGGGTGCATGGGTGGTGTGGGTCTTGCGCAGCATCTCGTACTTCTGGGTGGTGAAGTCGTCCCAGCGCTCCTGGGCCTGGACGTCCACCTCGCTCAGTTTCCACTGGCGCAGCGGGTCGGTCTTGCGCCGTTCGAAGCGGCGTGCCTGTTCGTCCTTGGTGACGCTGAAGTAGAGCTTCACCAGGATAGTGCCCTGGCGCACCAAGTCCTTCTCGAAGCCGCTCACGCCGCGCATGAAGTTCTTGTACTCTTCGGGGGTGCAGAAACCGAAGATGGGCTCCACCATGGCGCGGTTGTACCAGCTGAGGTCGAAGAGCACCACTTCACCGCCACGCGGAAACTGGGTGACGTAGCGCTGGAAGAACCACTGGCTGCGCTGCTCGTTGGTGGGCTTGCCCAGGGCCACCACGCGATAGTGCTTCTCGTTCATGTAGCGGGTGACACGGCGGATAGTGCCGCCCTTGCCCGAGGCGTCGCGTCCCTCGAAGAGGATGATCATGCGCTTGCCGGTGTCCTCCAGGTAGTGCTGCATCTTGATCAGCTGCGCCTGGTAGGGCTTCAGCGCCTGCTCCTGGCGCCGGCGGCGCAGAGCCTTGCGTGCCTCCTTCTTCAGGTGCTTTTCCGCTTCGAGGGCGTTGTGGTAGCGGTCGACGAGTTCCTCGACGCTGAGTTTTTCACCGTCCACTTCGATGAGTTGCTGTTCCATTGATCCGGTTCCTGTCTTCAGAATTTCAATTTATAAATTATCGCGCAATCGGCCAGGCCGCCGATTGATGCGGGTCACCCCCGCTTGAGAATCCGCGCCTTCTCCCGCTGCCAGTCCCTGTCCTTGGAGACGGCGCGCTTGTCGTGCTGTTTCTTGCCCTTGGCCAGGCCGATCTCCACCTTCACCCGGCCTTTCTTCCAGTACATGGCCGTGGGCACCAGAGTGTAGCCCTTGCGCTCCACCATGCCGCGCAGCATGTCGATCTCGCGCCGGTGCATGAGCAGCTTGCGCGTGCGCAAGGGATCGGGGTGGATGTGGGTGGAAGCGGTGGGCAGGGGCGTGATGTGGGCGCCGAAGAGCCAGATCTCGTCGTCCTTGACCAGGATGTAGGACTCCTTGAGGTTGACCCGGTTTTCCCGCAAACTCTTCACTTCCCAGCCTTCCAGTGCAATACCGGCCTCGAATCGCTGTTCGATGAAGTAGTCGTGCCTGGCGGTCTTGTTGATGGCAATGGTGCTGCCCTGTTTGCCCTTGTTTTTCGTCTTTTTTGCCATGGGTATAATTGTACCCTTTGCCGGAAGGGCGTGAGAACCGGAATCACCCGAAATGAAAGGAGAAACTGTGACCAGACGCATGACGATACCGGCCGGCTTCCTCCTGCTGATGACAGGAGCCGCGCAGGCCGGCCAGGAGGCCGCGGCTGCCGGCGTGCTCAACGAGTGGCTGGGGCAGCTCAACGGTTTCCTGGCCGCTTTTCTCTTCTTCGATGTCTGGCCCGGCGAGGGAGACTTTCCCTTCATCGTCGCCTGGCTGGTAGCGGGGGCCGTCTACCTGACGGTGAGGATGGGCTTCATCAATTTCCGCCTGCTGGGCCACTCGGTGGCCATCCTGCGGGGGCGCTACAGCCGACCCGACGACGTGGGGGAGGTGACACCTTTCCAGGCGCTCACCACCGCGCTCTCCGCCACCGTGGGCCTGGGCAATATTGCCGGTGTGGCCATCGCCGTGAGTATCGGCGGGCCCGGTGCCACCTTCTGGATGATCGTTGCCGGCCTGCTCGGCATGAGCACCAAGTTCACCGAAGCCTCGCTGGCGCAGATGTACCGCGAGATCCGTCCCGACGGCCACGTCATGGGCGGGGCCATGGAATACCTCTCCCGGGGTTTCCACGAGCTGGGCTGGAAGGGCATCGGCAAGGCGCTGGCCATCCTCTTTTCCATTCTCACCATCGGTGCCTCCCTCGGCGGCGGCAACGCCTTCCAGGTGAGCCAGTCGCTCTCGGCGGTGAAGCAGGAGATCCCGCTGTTCGCCGCCGAACCCTGGATCTACGGCTTCCTGATGGCCTTCCTGGTGGGTGTGGTGATCATCGGCGGCATCCGCCGTATCGCCCACGTGGCCGAGGCGGTGGTGCCCACCATGGTGGCCATCTACCTGCTGGCGGCGGGCTGGATCGTGATCACCAATGCCGGGCGGGTGCCCGAGGTGTTTGGCCTCATCGTCAGCAGTGCCTTCAGCATGGAGGCGGGTATCGGTGGATTCGTGGGCATCATGGTGCAGGGCTTCAAGCGCGCCGCCTTCTCCAGCGAGGCGGGCATCGGCTCGGCCGCCATCGCCCACTCCACCGCGCGCACTCCCTATCCCACGCGGCAGGGCATCGTGGCACTTATGGAGCCCTTCATCGACACCGTGGTGATCTGCACCATGACCGCGCTGGTGATCATCATCACCGGCGTCTACGACCAGAACGGCCAGTATGCCGAGCTCATTGCAGCCAACCAGGGCGCGGCACTCACTTCCAAGGCCTTCGGTAGCCAGATCTCCTGGTTCCCCGTCATCCTCTCCATTTCCGTGGTGCTCTTCGCCTATAGCACCATGATCTCCTGGTCCTACTACGGGGAGCGGTGCTGGACCTACCTCTTCGGCGAGCGCTTCTCCATGATCTACCGGCTGCTGTTCGTGCTGGTGATCGTGGCCGGCTCCATCGGCAGCGCCTCGGCGGTGCTCGACTTCAGCGACCTGCTGCTGCTCTCCATGGCCTTCCCCAACATGTTCGCCCTCTACGCGCTGAGCGGGCGGGTCAAGCGCAAGCTGGACGCCTATCTCGCGAAACTGCGCAGCGGTGAACTGGACCGTGAAGTGGGCCGCGGCTGATGGCGGTGGTGGAGAAGTCGGCGCTGGTACCCTATCCAGCCAGAATGCTCTACGAGATCGTTGCCGACGTGGAGTCCTACCCCGAGTTCCTGCCCTGGTGCAAGAGCGCGCGGCTGTTGTCGAAGACCGATGACGAGCTGTGTGGCGAGATCGTGGTCTCCAAGGCGGGGGTGACCCGTGCCTTCGCCACCTGCAACCGGCTATTTCCCTGGCACCGCATGGAGATCCGGCTGAAGGAGGGACCGTTCCGCAAGCTGGAGGGCGCCTGGGAATTCACCGAACTGCGTGAAAACGCCTGCAAGGTCGCCCTGCGGCTCGAGTTCGAGTTTTCCAGCGGGCTCATGGACAAGGCTTTCGGCGTGGTGTTCGGGCAGATCGCCAACTCGCTGGTGGATGCCTTCTGCAAGCGCGCCGCCGACCTGGCGCGAGGAGAGAGATGATGATTCAGGTGGAAGTGGCCTACGCCCTGCCCAAGGAACAGGTGGTACGCGTGGTGGAGGGGGAGCCCGGCATGACGGTGCAGGAGGCCATCGAGCGTTCCGGCATTCTCGACCTGCATCCCGAGATCGACCTGGCCAAGACCAAGGTGGGGGTATTCGGCAAGGCCAGCAAGCTGGACGCGGTGCTCTATCCCGGTGACCGCGTGGAGATCTACCGGCCCCTCATCGCCGATCCCAAGGAGGCGCGCAAGAAGCGGGCAGCCAAGGGCAAGCCGCTGCGCAAGGGAGGTGGCCGGTAGAACCGGGCCCGGCCGTGTAGCATTCCCCGATCTGATTAGCACCAATGTTCAGCTGCAAATACAACCGAGAGAAGGCGACCAGGAGAAAACTCCCAGCTGCGTGGCATCCGGCGTATCACCCCCACCCATGCCCTCCCCCTGGAAGGGGGAGGGTTAGGGACAATGTCATTAACTTAAGCCTCACCGTGTTCTTCGATACTGCATCTGGAATCCGGGGACTCGGACTTTTTTCATGTCTCTCGGGAACTTGCGTCCTGGGCGCACAGCTACTACCGCATCGGCCATACGCTGCAATAACCGCCATGAG
>QNZQ01000121.1 GCA_003972985.1 Gammaproteobacteria bacterium
TCATGGCGGTTATTGCAGCGTATGGCCGATGCGGTAGTAGCTGTGCGCCCAGGACGCAAGTTCCCGAGAGACATGAAAAAAGTCCGAGTCCCCGGATTCCAGATGCAGTATCGAAGAACACGGTGAGGCTTAAGTTAATGACATTGCCCATAACCCGAATGTCGGACCTGCTGAGCTTTGTAACTAATCACCTTTCTCTTTGGAATAGACCTCCAGCCAAAATCGCGTGGCACCAGCCACCGTGGCCGGCATGGCGGCGAAGTTGAGCACGGGAATCATCATCAGCAGGTTGGCACCGGCGCCGAAGGCCCAGCCGTGGAGGGGGCGTCTGCGCAACCAGCGCCGCTGCTCGCGGGGACGGATCCGGTGGTTGCCCATGGGGTAGTCGATGTATTCGATGGCAAGGAACCAGAAACCCAGCAGTATCCAGAGCACCGAGCCGATGGCGTTCACTCCGGGGATCACCATCAGGATCAGGACGGGAATCGCCCGGAGCAGGAAATACCAGAGCTTTCCGATTTCACCGGTGATGGCGGGAACGATCTCGCCCATGATGCCGGTGGGGGATTCCTCCGGGAGCCTGCCGGTGATCTTCTCCTCCACGCGGGCGGCGAGGATGCCGTTGAAGGGGGAGGCGATGAGGTTGGCTACGATGGTGAAGCTGTAGAAGGCGACCAGCAGGTAGGCGATGACGAACAGCGGCCAGAGCAGCCACTCGAGGTAGTGCAACCAGCTCTCCTCAGGCAGAGCCCAGGCAATGAACTGGTCGAAATAGTAGCCACCGATCCAGGCGGTGAGGCTGAAGATGAGGATGTTCACCAGCAGGGGGATCACCACGTACTTGCGCAGCCCCGGGCTGAAGAGCAGTCCCAGTCCGCGCAGCGGATGGAGAAAGGAACGGATGAGAGCGATCATGGCGTCGGTTCCCTTGGTTGGATCGGATCAGTTGCGTGGCAGGTCGGAGAAAGCCCGCTTGAACCACTGGCTCAACAGCCCCTTTTCCGTGGCGAATGCCTCGTCCCGTCTGAGGCCCAGTGAAGGAACGGAGGTGGTCGTGCCCCAGAGCCTCTCCCTGCCTTCGCGGAGCGTCTTTCCCTGGCTGTCCGTGAGGCGATAGCTGAATTCGAGTCGCGCGGGATCGCTGTCCCGGATGACGCGCACACTGCCCTGCTGACCCGTTACCACCTTCCCGGCCAGTTGCACGTCGGTGAAGGTGATCGATAGCTGGTCGCCATCCGGCAGTTCCCTGGCCAGCCGGTCGAGGCGTTGCTCCAGCGCGCGGAAGAGCCGTGCCCGGAACCGGTCGGGAGATTCGTCCGCAGGGCGGATGTCGCGGTAACTTTCGGGCTGTTGCCAGGTCACTTCCACGGTGCCGGCGGCCTGGAGCGAGGCGGACAGGAACAACAGCAGCAATACCGGGTATCTCACGGATCCGTGCCTCACGAAAAAGTGCATTCTAGCGGTAGACCACGAACAATATCAGGAGCCCCAGGGCGAAGCGGTACCAGGCGAAGGGAGCCATGCCCATGCGCTCGATGAAGCGCAGGAACAGGTAGATGGTGAGAACTGCGGCGAAGAAGGAGAAGAGTACGCCCAACCCAAGGTTGGTCCAGTTGACGGCGAGGTCCGAGGTGACCAGGTCCTTGCCCACCCAGATCACCGAGGCGAGGATGGTGGGAATGGCGAGCAGGAAGGAGAAACGCGCGGCGGCCTCGCGGCTGTAGCCCAGCATCAGCGCGGCGGTCATGGTGATGCCCGAGCGGGAGGTGCCGGGTACCAGCGCCAGGGCCTGCGCCAGGCCGATGATGAGCGCATCCTTCCAGGTCATGGATTCCATGCGGCGGTGGTGGCGGAAACCCTTGTCGGCCCAGAGCAGCAGGGCACCGAAACCGATGGTGGTGGCGGCGATCACCAGCGGAGTGCGTAGCTGGTGCTCCACCAGGTCCTTGATGAGCACGCCCACGCCCATCACCGGCAGGGTGGCGAGAATGATGTACCAGCCCAGGCGGCTGTTGGCGGTGCCGGGAGCGGAGGCGGGCAGAGAGGCGAACCAGTCGCGGGCGATCTCCAGGAGTGTTTCCCGGAAATAGATCACCACAGCCAGCAGGGTGCCCAGGTGGACGGCCAGGTCGAAGGGCAGCCCCTGGTCACTGTAGCCGAAGAGGTGTGGCGCCAGGATGAGGTGGGCGGAGCTGGAGATGGGCAGGAATTCGGTAAAACCCTGCACCAGGGCCAGCACGATGATCTGGATCAGTTCCATGGAGGTGGTTTCCTTCGGTTCGGGCAGGCGGCATCTTACCGTTTCCCAGGCACGAATTGAAAAAATACCGGCTCGATGGAAGGACCTGCTTCCCCGGGCCAGGCCACGGCAGCGGCATAGCCTTCATCGGGAAGGAAGGAGTAGGCATGGCTCTGCTCCGGCGGGAAGGCGCTGCCGAAGATGCCCTCACCGGAGAGCTTCTGCCGGGCTTCCATCAGCGTCCACTGCTCGAAGAAACGTGCTTCCCGTTCCCCTGGTTGGCAGCTTGCCAGCATCGCCTGCGCCTCTGGCGGGAACATGCGCTCAGCGATGCGCAGGGGGTCATGCACCGGCCGGAACCTTTCCAGGTCCACGCCCAAGGGAAAGCTGCCGGCGATGGCGAGCAGTCCCCACTGGCCCGAGTGACTGAGATTGAAATGAAGTGGGTCACCCGGCAGGCAGGGTTTGCCCCTGGCCGTCACCGCGAACTCGAGGGTTTGCGGGGCAAAACCCAGGTAGCGTCCCAACAGGGTGCGCAGCACGAAGCGGCTGTTGAGCCAGCTCTGCCTGCGGCCGGCATGGGTGATGCGCTGCAGCCGCTGCCGTTCCTGTTGCGGAAGGAGGGTGGCGTCGGAGATCTTCTCCGCCAGCGGAAAACGCCAGATGTGGATCTGCCCGGGAGCGGGGGATTCGGGTGGCGACCGGGCCCAGTCTGTTACGCGAGCGGGAAGCATGGGGTATCCTTGGGCGACCTCGAACCCGAACCAGAGCTGCATGTTGCAGAAAACGATTATACCGCGCTTGCCGGAAGGGACCTTCGAGCCGCTGCCGGGGATCCATCCCGTGTTGCAGCGCGTCTACCGGGCGCGGGGCGTGCGCAGCAACCGGGAGCTGGAATACGAGTTGGGTGGACTCCTTTCACCCGAGCGGCTCGATGGTGCCGCCGAGGCGGCCCGGCTCCTGGCCGACGCCCTGGCTTCGGACCGCCGCATCCTGGTGGTGGGCGATTTCGATTGCGACGGCGCCACCAGCGTGGCCCTGTCGCTGCTGGCGCTGCGCGCCATGGGTGCCAGGCAGGTGGACTACTTGGTGCCGAACCGCTTCGACTACGGTTACGGCCTCTCGCCGGAGATCGTGGAGCTGGCCGCCGAGCGCGAGGCGGAACTCATCGTCACCGTGGACAACGGTGTCTCCAGCGTGGCGGGGGTGGAGCGGGCGCACCAGCTGGGTCTGCAGGTGATCGTCACCGATCACCACCTGCCGGGCGCAGTTGTTCCCGACGCGGACGTGATGGTCAACCCCAACATGCCGGACAACGGCTTTCCCGCCAAGTCCACGGCGGGGGTGGGGGTGATCTTCTATGTGCTGCTGGTGCTGCGCGCCGAACTGCGGCGGCGTGGCTGGTTCGGGGAGAGGCCGGAGCCCAACCTGGCGGCCTGGCTGGACCTGGTGGCCCTGGGGACCGTGGCCGACGTGGTGCCGCTGGAGTACAACAACCGCATCCTGGTGCAGCAGGGACTCCGGCGCATCGCCGCCGGTCGCTGCCGGCCGGGCATCCGTGCCCTGCTGGAGGCCGCCGGACGTGACCTGCAACGCGTAAGCACTTCGGACCTCGGCTTCGTCGTCGGTCCGCGCATCAATGCGGCGGGCCGCCTGGAGGACATCTCCGTGGGGATCGAGTGCCTGCTGGCGGAGACGCTCGAAGCGGCACGCCCGCTGGCGGCGAGGCTCGACGAGTACAACCGGAACCGGCGTAGCATCGAGGAGCGGATGAAGGATCAGGCCCAGCGACTGCTCGAGGAGCATGCGCTCGACGGTGACGACCTGCCCTGGGGTCTCTGTCTCTTCGACGCCGAATGGCACCAGGGAGTCATCGGTATCCTCGCCTCGCGCATCAAGGAGCGCTACCTGCGGCCAGTGATCGCCTTCGCACCCGGTGACCAAGGGGAGCTCAAGGGGTCGGCCCGCTCCATTCCCGGCCTGCACATCCGCGATGCGCTGGACGAGGTGGCAGCCCTGCAGCCCGGGCTGCTGAAGAAATTCGGCGGGCACGCCATGGCGGCGGGCTTGATACTGGAGCGGGAGGATTTCGAGACCTTTTCCCGGCTCTTCGACAGGGTGGTCCGGCGCCGCCTGGAGCCCGAGGACCTGCAGCCGGTGGTTCTTTCCGACGGCGTCATCGAACCCGGGCAGCTGGGGCTGGAACTGGCCCGGGAAATTGCCCGGTCCGGTCCCTGGGGCCAGGGATTCCCGGAACCGGTCTTTCACGGGGAGTTCGAGGTGGTGAACCAGCGACTGCTCAAGGAGAAGCACTGGAAGCTGGTGGTGCGCGCCGAGGGGTACGCGTCGATCCACGATGCCATCGGCTTCAACCTGGCCGACCGTTTTCCGGGGCCGTTGCCGGAGCGGGTAAGGCTCGCCTATCAATTGGACGTCAACGAGTTTCGTGGCAACATCTCTGCCCAGTTGCGCATCGTTCACCTGGAGGAGGCATGAGAGAGGTCGACGAGGAAGGCTTTGCCATCCGCCCCAACAAGACCCAGCTCAAGCGGGAGCAGGCAGAGATCCGCAAGCTGGTGGTCGCGCTGATGGAAGTGGGCGAAAAGGAGTGGGACAGCCTTGGCCTGGATGCAGGATTCAGGGAGGGACTGCTGCTGGCCAGGGGCATGAAGGCCTCCGGCGCGCGTAACCGCCAGATCAAGTTCCTGGCGCGGCAACTGCAGCAGGACGGCCTGGAAGCGGTCCGTGCCTGGGTGGAGAATCGCGATCTCCTGCAGGCGGAACAGAACCGCAGGTTCCACCAGCTGGAACAGTGGCGGGACCGGCTGGTGGAGGAGGGCGACCGGGCGCTGGAGGCGTTTCTCGAGCACTACCCGCAGACCGACCGACAGCACCTGCGCCAGCTGATACGGGCCGCCGACAAGGAGAAGCGCCAGGGCAAGCCGGCCGGTGCAGGAAAGAAGCTGTTCCGGTTGCTGAGGGAAATCTCTGCAGCCTCCCACGGGTCTGCTACCTTATAGTCAGGCATCTGCCCTGGTAAGGGAAGTTCTGAAAAATTCAGAATTTCCAGTGGGCCATGGAAGGCCAGCTCGCGAATCAACGACACAAGTCGTTGATTCGTCGGAGGCACTCGGAAACCGCGTTTTCGAGTGCCGAGTCTGAAAAAGCCAGGGATGGCTTTTTCAGACTTTCTTGAGAGACAGAGGAATCTTTCTGCATGCGATCACAAGTACGCCCGGTGTTTCTGGAACTGACCCGGATCCGGCTTCCCGTGGCCGGCATACTCTCCATCGCCCACCGGGTCAGCGGGATCCTGCTGTTTCTCTCCATTCCCCTCCAGGCGGCCCTGCTGAGCCTGGTGCTTTCCGGGGAAGAAGGCTACCGGCAGGCCCACGCCCTGTTCCAGATGCTGCCCGTGCGGCTGGCGCTGTTCCTCTTTCTCTGGGCGCTCATGCACCACCTGCTGGCGGGCATCCGTTTCCTGTTCATCGACCTGGACCTGGGCGTGAGGGCGCCGCGCTATCGCCAGAGCGCCTGGGTGGTGCTCCTTGGCGCGCCCCTGGTGGCCCTGGCGCTCCTGCCCGGGCTGCTCTAGATGACCAGGCAGCTTTCAGGATTCCGGGCCTGGATGTGGCAACGTGCCAGCGCCCTCTACATTGCGCTGTTCCTGCTCTACTTCCTCGTTCGCCTGATGCTGGACGCACCACCGGATCATCTTGCCTGGAAAGCCTGGGTGGCGGATACGCCGGTATGGATCGCCAGCGCGCTCTTCTTCCTGGCGCTGCTGGTGCACGCCTGGATCGGGGTGCGTGACGTGATCCTGGACTACGTGAAACCACCGGTGCTGCGCCTGACGGCGCTGGCGCTGTTCTTCCTGCTGGCCAACGCTCTGTGGCTGGCCTCCATCCTGATGAGCGTGAAATGACCCCGAACCGACGCGATTTCGACGTGCTGATCATCGGTGCCGGTGGCGCCGGCCTCAACGCCGCTGTGCAGCTGGCCGATGCTGGGCACAAGGTGGCGGTGGTCTCCAAGGTGTTTCCCACCCGCTCGCACACGGTGGCGGCCCAGGGGGGCGTGAACGCAGCGCTGGGCAATGTGGACAGCGACCACTGGCACTGGCACATGTTCGATACGGTAAAGGGTTCCGACTACCTCGGCGACCAGGACGCCATCGAGTTCATGTGCCGCGAGGCCATCCCCACGGTGTACGAACTGGAGCACAAGGGGGTGCCCTTCTCCCGCCTGGAGAGCGGGCGCATCTACCAGCGTCCCTTCGGTGGTCAGAGCCGCCATTTCGGCAAGGAGCAGGCGAGCCGAACCTGCGCGGCCGCCGACCGCACCGGCCACGCCATCCTGCATACGCTCTACCAGCAGAGCCTCAAGGCACGCAGCCACTTCTTCACCGAGTATTTCGCCATCGACCTGCTCCAGGACGGGGAGGGTGCGGTGGCGGGCGCACTGGTGATGGATATCGCCACCGGCGAGCCGCTCTTCATCCACGCGCGCGCCACCCTGCTGGCCACCGGTGGCTGTGGCCAGGTGTTCCGCACCACCAGCAATGCCCACATCAACACCGGTGATGGAATGGCCATGGTGCTGCGCGCCGGCCTGCCGCTGCAGGACATGGAGTTCTTCCAGTTCCACCCCACCGGCGTGGCCGGGCGCGGCATGCTCATCACCGAAGGCGCGCGCGGCGAAGGCGGCTACCTGGTGAACAGCGAGGGCGAGCGCTTCATGGAGCGCTACGCGCCCCACGCGAAGGACCTGGCCAGCCGGGACGTGGTGGCGCGTGCCATCGTCACCGAGGTGCGCGAGGGCAGGGGGTGCGGACCCGAGGGTGACCACGTGCTGCTCAAGGTGGATCACCTGGGCGAGAAGGTGGTGGCCGAACGCCTGCCCGGCATCCGCGAGACCTCCAAGATCTTTCTCGGCATCGATCCCGCCTTCGAGCCCATTCCCGTCTATCCCACGGCGCACTACGTCATGGGCGGCATCCCCACCGACCGTTTCGGCCGCGTGGTGGCGCCGGCCCGCCACGGCCCGGAAGAGGTGGTTCCCGGGCTCTATGCCGCCGGCGAGTGCGCCTGCGTCTCGGTGCACGGGGCCAACCGGCTGGGAGGCAATTCCCTGCTGGATATCCTGGTCTTCGGCCGGCTCTCGGGCCTGGACATTCTCGAGTACCTCGGCGAGAACCCCCACCAGCGCCACGTCGACAGCGCCAGCGAGGAGCGCGCCATGGAGCGCTTCCGGCGTTTCGAGCGCCCGGGCGACGGGGTGAGCGTGGCGGCGCTGCGCGCCGAGTTCCGCAAGGTGATGGAGGACCACGCCGGCGTCTTCCGTACCGAGGAGATCATGAGCGAGGGCGTGGAGAAGGTGAAGGCGCTCCGCGAACGGCTGGACGAGGTCCGGCTCCAGGATCGCAGCCGCGTCTTCAACACCGCGCGGGTGGAGGCCTTCGAGCTGGAGAACCTCGTCGACGTGGGCATGGCCATCATCACCTCCGCGCTGGCGCGCCGGGAGAGCCGTGGCGCCCACTCGCGGCCGGACTACCCGGAGCGGGACGACCGCAACTGGATGCGTCACAGCCTCTACTTTCTCGAGGGCGACCAGGTGGATTACAAGCCGGTGCGCACCCGGCCGCTCACCGTGGAGAGTTTTCCGCCGAAGGAGAGGGTCTACTGATGGAGTTCAGGGTCTGGCGCTTCAACCCGGAGAGCGATTCCGAGCCGCGCATGGAGACGCATCAGATCGAGGTGTCGCGTGGCATGATGCTGCGGGACGTGCTGCTGGAGATCAAGCGGCGTGACGAATCCTTCGCCTTCCGCCACTCCTGCGGCGAGGGGGTGTGTGGCTCCGACGGGGTGAACGTCAACGGACGCAACCGGCTCGCTTGCATCACCCCCGTCTCCGAGCTGAAGGCGCCGGTGGAAGTGCGTCCCTTTCCCGGCAGGCCGGTGATCCGGGACCTAGTGGTGGACATGGGGCAGTTCTACGCCCAGTACCAGGCGGTGGAACCCTGGCTGAAGCGCCAGGAGCCCGAGCCGGAACAGGAGATCCTGCAGAGCCCGGAAGAGCGGGCCCGCCTCGACGGCCTCTGGGAGTGCATCCTGTGCGGCTGCTGCTCCACCTCCTGTCCCTCCTTCTGGTGGAATCCCGACAGGTTCCTCGGGCCCCAGGCACTGCTCTCGGCCTGGCGCTTTCTCGCCGACAGCCGCGACCAGGCAGAGGAGGAGCGCCTCGATGCGCTGGATGGTCCCTACCGGCTGTTCCGCTGCCACACGGTGATGAACTGCGTGGACGCCTGCCCCAAGCACCTCAACCCTACCCAGGCCATCGGCCACATCCGCAACCTCATGCTGAAGAAGTCCGTCTGAGATGACCCCGGAGGAAGAGCGGCGCCGTCTGGCCTGGCAGTGCCGGCGTGGCATGCTGGAGCTGGACGAGCTCTTGCTGACCTTTCTGGAAAAGAGGTACGCATCTCTGGAACCCGGGCTCAAGGGGGCATTTCAAAACCTGCTGATGGAGCGGGACCCCGATCTGTTTCAGTGGCTCCTGGAGCGGCCAGCGAGCACGCCGCCGCCGTATGCCGATCTCGTTACCTTAATCCGGAAAAAAGGAAACCGGCAGGAATAACCCCCTGTGTTGCGATCCATGTCGGCTCGCGGGACTGAAAGGCGTTCCTACTGGCTGTCGGATTCCGTTTTCTCTTCCTTCAGCCCGCTCACGTAGAGTGCCACTGCCTCGATCTCCAGGTCGGTGAGCTTGCTGGCGATAGTGTGCATCACCGCGTTGTCGTTGGTCCGGGCCCGTTCATCGAACGCGTGGAGCTGGTCGGCCACGTAGCGCTTGTGCTGTCCGGCGAGGCGGGGAAGCTGGTTCGTACCCAGGCCCTGTTTGCCGTGGCAGGACTTGCAGGCCGGGATGCCCGAGAACTTGTTGCCCTTGTGGAAGATGTAGTAGCCCACCGCGGCCAGCGCCTTGTCGCGCACGCGATGGGTCTTGGCGGGCTTCGAGCTGAAGTATTCCGCCAGGGCTTCGATCTGTGCATCCGTGAGCCCCTTGGCCATCTCGTTCATGGTGTCGCTCTTGCGCTTGCCGTCGCGGAAGTTCTTCAGCTGCTTGACGATGTAGTTCTTGTTCTGCCCGGCCAGGCGCGGGTAGATGGCACTGGAGGCCTCTCCCTCTTCGCCGTGGCAGAGGTGGCACTTCTCCTTGACGATGGATTTGGCGATCTCCATGTTGGCGCCGAAAGTGGTGCCGGAGGCCAGCACCAACGCCAGTGCGATGGGCAGTTTCGTCCGCTGCCCGCCATGGAGAGCGAAGCGAAGGCGGGTAGTCCCCGGTAGCCGCGAGGCGACACGGGAT
>QNZQ01000048.1 GCA_003972985.1 Gammaproteobacteria bacterium
ACACCGGTCTCCCATATGACTGGACGCCGCGTTCGGATGCTCCCTTGGGATCCCCTTTGGCGCCTTCGGCACGTCGGGTATCCCGTGTCGCCTCGCGGCTACCGGGGACTACCCGCCTTCGCTTCGCTCTCCATGGCGGGCAGCGAAGGTTCGTGTTCACCCAGTCCCGGCCTTCGCTGCCGTTGTCACGGATGTTCAGTACCACGATGCACAGGGGCCTGCCCTCCCGCCAGCTCCTGGCCAGCGCGTTCTTCAGCGCGCCGCCGAGATAGGTGGCGCTGTAGGCGCCGGTCACTTCGTCGCGCACGGGATCGAAGGCCTGTTCGCTGTCGCTAAGCAGCAGAAAGACGATGCGGGAAAGGTTCTGGTACAGGTGGAACGCGATGCGGGGATGGTAACGGGCAATGGTGTTCACATCACTCCAACTGATGGTCGCCACCTGGCAACGGGTCATGGCAACCACACTCGAGGAACGTTTCCGCCCGGACAACAATCCGGAGAGATCGAACACCTCACCCGGCTTCAGGGTGGAGACCCGGTGACTGGACCGGTCACTGGAACGCTGCCACAGCTCCGCCCTTCCGTCCAGGAGAACGCTGATCCCCTCTGCCGACTCCTCTTCCCGGGCGATGAAACGATCCGCTTCGCACCGCTTCAACCAGCCATTTCCCAGCACCCGCCGCACCTGCCAGGATCGCAATCCGTCGAACAGCGGACAGTTCCCGATCACCTCCCTGCGCAGCTTCATCGACAGCAGCTCCCAGGCGCCGACGAGCCGGGTTCCCTGGAGCAGCAGCGGCAGCAGTACGAAGGTTCCCACCATAGCCACCAGGATCACCACGGCACTGAGGACACCGAAGCGGGCCACCGGTGGAAGTCCGGAAACCGTCAGCACGGCGAAACCCAGGGCCAATGCCAGCGAGGTGGAAACGATGGGTGACGCTTCGCCGAGCACGGCTGTACGCAGTGCCTGTTCCATGGAATGGCTCCGGTGGAAGGCACGCTGGTAGCGCACCATGAAATGCATGGTGTGATCCACCGCGATGCCCAGGGCGATGGCACCCACCATGGCTGTGCCCACGTCCAGGGAGAACCCCGTCCAGCCCATGATGCCGAACAGGACCAGGACGGGAAAGAGATTCACCGCCACCGCGATGATGCCGACACGCAGGCGCATGAAGAACAGGCTCAGGATGACCAGGATCACCAGCAGCATCAGCAACAGGGAGTAGACCTGCCCGCCGGCCATGTAGTCCACCGCCCGGTTGTTGAGATAGCTCTCACCGGTTACCCGGGCTTCCAGGCCCGGCCAGCCCCACGAGCGCCATTTGGCCAGGAAGTCGTCCACCAGGGCATTCAGCTCCCGTGAGGAGGCGACGCTGTGGCGCACGATGATGCGCGCCTGGCGAAAATCCGTGGAGACGAAAGAGCTCAGCCAGCTGGCATCCAGGAACCCGGAATAGGCCTCCACCGCTGCGTCCCGCTCGGGAAGGTAGAACCGCCCCGGCACCTTGCTGTCGAATCCCCCGTGCACCACGCTGATGAGATCGGCCAGCGACAGGGAGAGCTCCACCCGGCCGGATTCCGCGAGCAGCTCCTGCGCCTCCTGCAATGCCTCCAGCCCGGCAAGGGTGAGGAAGGTGCCGGGTGGGCCGCTGATCACCACCGAGAAGGATTGGATCCCTGAAAGGTTCTCCTCGAGCACCCGTGCCGCACGCGCTACTTCCGACCCTTCCCTGAAGTAACTCATCACGTTGTTGTTCACCTGCAGGCGCGGGATGCCTGCAGCCATCACCAGCGCCAGCACACCAATCAGCCACAGGGATCGGCGGCGGTGGCGCAGCACCGATCCGGTCATGGCCAGGACGGCCCGGCCTAGCCAGGTGACCGGCTTTTCACTACCGCCCTTCCCGCTTCCGGGAAACAGCCGGATCAGCGCCGGCACCAGCAGAACGGTGATGGCGAAATTGAACAGCAGCCCACTGGATGCGATGAGGCCGAACTGGCGCAGCAGGTCCAGGGAGTTGAAGGCGATGGAGGCGAACCCCATCCAAGTGGTGAGGAAGGTAAGCGTTACTGCAAGACCCATGTTCCGGGCCATCCTCTTCATCCCCTTGCGCGGCGACAGCCCCTCCCCGCGCCGGGCGTGGTACTCGGCGAGCAGGTGGATGTCCTCGGTGGAACCGATGATGATCAGCAGTGCCGGCACGATGGAAGTCATCACGTTCACCGGGATCCCCAGCCAGGCCATGAGCCCCAGGGTCCAGACCACGCTCGTCACCGCCGTGGCCAGGGGAATGAAAGCGGCGCTGACCCTGCGCAGCATCAGCGCCAGGCTCAACAGCAGCACGCCCAATGCCAGGGGCACGATGAAGAGCTGGTCCTCGCGGATACGTTCGCTCAGGCCGCTGCGCACCGAGGGGTCTCCAATGAAGAAGACATGTTCCAGGCGCGCTTTCAGCGGTGCAAGAAGCTGCTCCAGGTGCCCGGCCACCCGTTCATCCGCGCCGCGATCATGGCGTGAGGGATCGAGGTAGATGTTGATCGCCATGGCCCGAAGATCCCGCGAGAGCAGGTTCCCGCGCACCAGGGGGTTCTTCAGCGCCAGTGAAGCAACTTGTCGCGCCTTTTCGACGCTTTCCGGGATCTCGGCAAAATAGGGATCGGTGCGCGTGTAGCCCTCCTGGGTACGCAGGTTGCGCACCGAAAAGAGACTGTCGGTGCGGAAGACTTCCGGCAGTGCCTCGATGCGCTCCACCAGCTCCCCGATCGCTTCGAGCACCTCTGGCTCGAAGAGATCGGAATCCTCCAGGTAGACCACGGTGACATTCTCGGTGCCGAAGGTATTCCGCGCCTCGAGGTAGAACTCGCGGGCGGGGTCACCCCGCACCATCATTCCCTCGGCGGTTATCTCGAGCCTCAGCGACGGCAGCTGCAGGGCAGCCAGCAGCGTGACCAGGCCGAGAAACAGCAGGACGGGCCACGGATGGCGGGTGGCAAACAGCAGGACGCGGTGCATCTCCTGGTTCCCTCGGTTCGAGATGTCCCGGATCGGTTCATCTCCACCTGTAAGCCTAGTCTGTTTTCCACGGGCCGGCGCACGTGGGGAAACCACCTGACGAAAGAGTCAGAAAATGCCTACAAAACCTTGGGTCGCGCAGGGGAGTTCTGCGGCCAGGTGCGGCGGATTTGCATTACGCTGGATGGAGGTTTCGCGCAGGCCCGAAAGGCGAATCTCAGTAGAGCACCAGGCCAAGAGGGTTGTCCGGGTCCACCCCCTCCATGAAGGGCAGCTTGCGCTCCCGGTGGGTCACCTGGTAAACCAGCCCCATCCAGTTGGCCACCACCCCTTCGGCGGTATCGTGCCAGGTGTTGTCGATGCGGGAGGCCACCAGGGGTTCGGGGAACTCCAGTTCCCGCTCCCCCTTCTGCCAGCGGTAGAGGTACTCCTCGAGGAGCGCAGTCTCGCGCACGCCCAGGTAGTTGTCGGGCATGGGCGGCGGGGCGTCCAGCTCACCGGCCTGGAAGCGCAGCACCTCGCGCTTGTACTCCTTGAGCAGCGATACCGTGTCGTACTCGGGATGCCCCTGGAAGAAGACGAAGCGCAGGCCGTCGTGGCTGGTGGCCAGGTGCACGCCGATCTCGTCGCTCTCCACCAGCACCCGCAGGCCGGCCTGGGAGAACTGTTCCCGGGTGACGGCGTTCCAGCGCGAATGGGGCACGTCGAAACGGCTGTTCACATCGCCTACCAGGGGGTGGGTGCTGTCCACCACTTGGTGGGGAAAGACGCCCCAGATCTTCTTCGGCTGGGGGATGCGCTTCTGGCCGTAGCGGAACTGCAGCACCGCGTGGGTGGCCAGACAGGAGCAGAGGGTGGAAGTGACGTTCTCCCAGGCCCAGTCGATGACCCCGATGAGGGGTTCCCAGAAGGGCTGGTTGGCCAGCTCGGGCCCCACCACGTTGGCGCCGGTGATGATGAGCGCATCCAGCCCCGCCTCCTGTATCTGGTCGAAGGTCTCGTAGTAGGTATCGATGTGGGCCTGTGCCTTTTCGCTGCGCGGCAGCTCGGGCAGGGTGAAGGGATGCACGTAGAACTGGGCAATGGGGTTGCTCTCCCCCACCAGGCGGAAGAACTGGCGCTCGGTGGCGGCCAGCGCCGCGTCCGGCATCATGTTGAGCAGGCCGATGTGCAACTCGCGGATGTGCTGGTGCATGGCACGTCCCGTGGGCAGGACGATGAGCCCCTCCTTCCGCAGCCGCTCGAAGGTGGGCAGGTCGTTGTGGGCTACCAGCGGCATCTCAATGCTCCTCCCTTTCGATGGCGCGCTCGAGGAGCTGCAGGAATTCCGCCTCGCTCTTCACCCCGGCCAGCTCGCGCGAGGTGACGGTATAGCCGTGCCGGGCGATGGCCTCGTAGCGCGGGATGCGCGAATGGAACAGGCGCGGGAAGATCCAGCGGGTGAAGTCGTCCGGGTCCATCTCGGCGGCATAGCTCAGGCCCTGCTCCTGCAGGTAGACCTTCAGCTCCTGTTCGAGGAACTCGGGCCGGTAGTAGAGGGGCTTGGGCGCCGACTGGGCGCGGGCGATGAGCTTGCGCTCCTCCTCCTCGTCGGTGATCTTGATGTAGAGGATAAGGGTATGTTCGGCCAGCAGTTCGATGACACCCGGCTCGTCCAGCTCGCAGAGACTGCCGCCCATGTCGTTGATGAAGTGCTTGTAGCCGTACACCTCCTGCGCCTTGCGGATGAAGTCGGGTACGTCGCGCACCGCGGCGATCTCGGCGTCCCGGTACTGGGCCTGGCGGCGCACGAAGTCCTCCAGCGGCACACCGCCCCTGGCGGGGTCACCCAGCTTGCCGACGAAGCTGAGCACCGGTCCCAGGTCGTCCACCTTGATGTTGTTGCGGATGTAGATCCAGTCCCGGCGCAGCAGGTCACGCAGAAAGGGCTGCTGCATGGCCTGCGCCTTCACCAGGTCGAGGATCAGCTCGTCCAGGTAACGGGTGCCGATGCGGTAGTCGCCGGAGTAGTGGAACCAGTCGTGCTGGCGCAGCATGTTGGAGATGTAGGTCTTGCCCACGCCCGACATGCCCAGCAGGGTGATCTTCTTGTGCTCCCAGGCGCGGAAGGAATCGACGGTAAATTTCACAATCTGGTCCGGTATGATGAAAAGGGCGCCATATGTC
This sequence comes from Gammaproteobacteria bacterium, assembly GCA_003972985.1. Taxonomy (GTDB): domain Bacteria; phylum Pseudomonadota; class Gammaproteobacteria; order Chromatiales; family Chromatiaceae; genus Thiolapillus. The sequence continues at coordinate 5,186 of QNZQ01000048.1, forward strand.
GCTGACGACCACACGAGTTCGAGGAATTATACCCATCCCGTCATGAAGCCGCTGCAAGCGATCCACAACTGGTTCTCGGAACGCCTGGAGGCAACCCGCCTGCACCTGGCGCGGCCCGACGCCCTGCTGCAGCTGGCGGTCCTGGGATTGCTCACCGGGCTCCTGGCCGGTGCCATCATCGTGCTGTTCCGCTTTTCGGTGGAGCATATCCAGGAGTGGCTGCTGCCCGGCGAAGGTCCGGACAACTTCGAAGGCCTCTCCCTTGGCGGGCGCATCCTCTTTCCCCTGCTCGGCGCCGTCGCGCTGGCATTCATGTTCCGCTGGTTCGCCAAGGGGCTCTACGTGCTCGGCGTGGCCCGGGTGCTGGAGCGCATGGCCTACCACCAGGGACGCCTCACGGTGCGCGGTTTCCTGCTGCAGTTCTTCGGCGTGGCCATCGCCCTGGTGAGCGGTCACTCGGTGGGCCGCGAGGGGGCACACATCTTTCTCGGCGCCTGCACCGGCAGCCTGCTGGGACAGAAGCTGGAGCTGCCCAACAATGCCATCCGTACACTGGTGGGCTGTGGTACCGCCGCCGGCATCGCCGCCTCCTTCAACACCCCGCTGGCGGGCGTCATCTTCTCCCTGGAGGTGATCATGATGGACTATCACCTCGCCAGCTTCATCCCGGTGATCATCGCCGCGGTGAGCGCCACCGTGGTCTCCAACGCGGTGCTGGGCGACGCAGCGGTGTTCCAGGTGCCCCCCATGCACCTGGGCAGCCTGGCGGAGATGCCCCTGGTGATCCTGCTGGGGCTGGTGAGCGGTGGCGTGGCGGCGGCCTTCATCCAGATGGTCCAGTCCATCGCCAGCCGTACCCGGGAATGGCCCATCGAGCTGCAGATGGGTGTGGCCGGCGTGGGCGTGGCGCTGCTCGGCGCGGGTCTGCCCGAGGTGATGGGCATCGGGTATGACACCATCAACGCCACCCTCCTGGGCGGTTATGCCGGAGGCATCCTGCTGCTCATGGCCGTGGTGAAACTGGCGGCCACCTCGATCTGCTCGGCACTCAACGTGCCCGGCGGCATGATCGGCCCCGCCTTCTTCATCGGTGCCACCCTCGGTGGCGGTTTCGGCCACCTGCTGGACTTCTGGTTTCCCGGGCTGAACATCCAGCCCGGCGTCTATGCCATGCTCGGCATGAGCGCCCTCATGGCCGGCAGCCTGCAGGCACCCCTGGCGGCGCTCACCGCCCTGCTGGAGCTCACCGATAACCCGGGCATCATCATGCCCGGCATGCTGGTGGTGGTCATCGCCGGCATCACCGCCAGCGAACTGTTCCGCAAGGAGTCGCTGTTCATCACCATGCTCAAGGCCAAGGGACTCGACTACAGCCAGAGCCCGGTGATGATGGCGCTGCGGCGCGTCGGGGTGGCCAGCATCATGGATCGCGACTTCGTCCAGGCACCCCGCCTGGTGGACCGGGAACGCGCCAGGGAACTGCTGGCGGACAAGCCCCGCTGGATTCTCGTCAGCGACAACAAGGAACCGGTGGCCATTCTCGCCGCGGTGGACCTGATGGCATGGCTCGAACAGCAGGAGCAGGAGGCAGCAGAACCCGGCGAAGCGAAGGAAATCGACCTGCTGAAGATTCCGGGCCGCCGTCTCCAGGTGGCGCCGGCCCATCTTCGGGAAACGCTCCAGGAAGCCCACGAGACGCTGCAGAAGGGAGAAGCGGAAGCGCTCTACGTGCGGCGCATGACCGCGCCCGGTATCTATCGCATCTATGGCATCCTTACCAGGGAACAGATCGAATCGGCCTATCGGTGAGGCAGCATCCGGGCACCGGGGGTATACTCGCCTTTTTGAACGCAAGGACAGGAAACGATGCAACTCGGAATGATCGGCTTGGGCCGCATGGGCGCCAACATGGTACGTCGCCTGATGCGCTCGAATATCGAATGCGTGGTCTACAACCTTACCCCCGGTCCGGTCCAGGAACTGGCTGCCGAAGGGGCGATCCCCTCTGCCAGCCTGGCCGAACTGGTGGAGAAGATGGAAGCTCCCCGGCATATCTGGATGATGATTCCCGCCGCTTTCGTGGACGACCTCATCGAGGACCTCGTCCCCCTGCTCGAACCGGGTGATACGCTCATCGACGGCGGCAACTCCTATTTACAAGGACGACATCCGCCGCGCCAGGACCCTGGCGAAAAAGGACATTCACTACCTGGATACGGGTACCAGCGGCGGCGTCTGGGGACTGGAACGGGGCTACTGCCAGATGGTGGGCGGCGAAGCGGAACCAGTGCAGCGCCTGGCCCCGGTATTCTCCACCCTGGCACCGGGCCTGGAAGCGGCACCACGCACCGAGGGCCGTTCCGGCGACCCCACCAGCGCCGAGCAGGGCTGGCTCCACTGCGGGCCGGCGGGCGCCGGCCATTTCGTGAAGATGGTGCACAACGGCATCGAGTATGCGCTCATGGCTGCCTATGCCGAGGGCTTCAACCTGCTGCGCCATGCCAACATCGGCAAGAAGGACCAGGAACACGATGCCGAAACCGCGCCACTGGCCGATCCCGAGGCCTTCCAGTACGACTTCGACATTCCCGAGATCGCCGAACTGTGGCGGCGCGGCAGCGTGATCGGCTCCTGGCTGCTGGATCTCACCGCCCACGCCCTGCACGAGAGCCCGGATCTCGGCGACTTCTCCGGTCGGGTCTCCGACTCGGGCGAGGGACGCTGGACCAACATCGCTGCCATCGAGGTCGGCGTACCCGCCCACGTGCTCAGCGCTGCCCTGTTCGACCGTTTCAACTCCCGTGGCAATGCCGAGTTCGGCAACAAGCTCCTCTCGGCCATGCGCTACGAGTTCGGCGGCCACCACGAGAAGCCGGAGTCCGGCAAGTGATGAACCCGGAACGCACCACCGCCGAACCGGCTCCTTCCAACATCATGGTGATCTTCGGCGCCGGCGGCGACCTGACCCGGCGCAAGCTGATCCCTGCCCTGTACCAGCTCCAGCGCGAAGGGCTGCTCCCGGAACGCTTTGCCATCGTCGGCATGGACCGCAACGAGGGGGACAGCGACCATTACAGGAAACTGCTCGACAGCCAGAGCCGGGAATTCCTTGTCGGCGGTTTCGACGAGGCCCAGTGGTCCACCCTGTTGGAGCGCGTCCACTATATACCGGGCGATTTCCTCGATGACGACGCCTACCTGCGCCTGGCCACGCTCCTCGAATCACTGGAAAAGGAGCTCGACATCGAGGCCAACGCCCTTTTCTACACCGCCACCCCACCCCGCTTCTTCTCCGAGATCGCCCAGCGGCTGGGAAAGGCCGGGCTGTCACGCGAAGAGCAGGGCCACTGGCGGCGCCTGGTGGTGGAAAAGCCCTTCGGCACCGACCTGGCCTCAGCCCGGACCCTGAACGCCACCCTGCAGCAGGTTTTCAACGAGCCCCAGATCTTCCGCATCGATCACTACCTGGGCAAGGAGACGGTACAGAACATTCTCGCCTACCGGCTGGCCAATGCCACCGTGGAGCCTATCTGGAACCACAGGTACATCGATCATGTACAGATCACCGCCGCCGAAACCGTGGGCGTGGAGGAGCGTGCCGGCTACTACGAGCAGGCCGGCGCCCTGCGCGACATGGTGCCCAACCACCTGCTGGCTCTGATGGCGGTGGTGGCCATGGAACCGCCCAATGCCATGGAGGGCGAGGCGGTGCGGGACGAACAGGCCAAGGTACTGCGTGCCATCCAGCCCCTGGAACCCGAGGAGGTACTCACCCGGACGGTGCGTGGCCAGTATGGCCCGGGGAACATGGCCGGCGGTGGCAGGGTGCCCGGCTACCGGGAAGAGCCCGGCGTGGACCCGGAATCCGCCACCGAAACCTTCGTCGCCATGAAGTTGATGATCGACAGCTGGCGCTGGGCGGGCGTGCCCTTCTACCTGCGCACCGGCAAGCGCCTGCCCAGCCGTTTCACCGAGATCGCGGTACAGTACAAGCACGCGCCCAACATGAAGTTCAAGGACTCCATGGTCAAGCGGGCCAATATTCCACCCAACGTGCTGACCCTGCGCATCCAGCCCGACGAAGGCATCGGACTGAGCTTCAACGCCAAGGTTCCCAGCCCGGTACCCCAGCTGAGCCAGGTGCAGATGGACTTCTGCTATGCCGACTACTTCGGACAGGCACCCAGCAGCGGCTACGAAACCCTCATCTACCAAGCGAGTCTTCGATCTCGTGAAAGATTTTGGGACATCCGAGTCCCCAAAATCGACTCGATCTTCGACAACTCATTGGTGCCCCGGCCGTCCTGGTCACCCGGCGTTCCGCCACAACATCGCAAGCTCGTTGCGGCTACACACC
>QNZQ01000051.1 GCA_003972985.1 Gammaproteobacteria bacterium
GAACCGACTTCAACAAACTGACGGACAGGCAGGTCCTGGAGATCATGGACAAGTTGAACAATCGCCCTCGAAAATGCCTGGGGTACAAGACACCCAATCAGGTATTCTTCGGGATCAAACCACCCGTTGCACTAGCGAGTTGAATCCGCAAACCACCCAATAAATCCTTTGCGTACTCCGCGAGCTCGGCGAGAGTAACAACGATCGTTTTTCAATATCTCACAAAGCTCGCAAAACCCTACAACCCGATCTCCACGGGCCAGTCCAGCAGGGCATCCACCACCTGCCGCTGTTCGGGCGTCAGGCTCATATCGACGCTGAGCCGCGCCAGCTCCCTGCGGTAGTCGTCCAGGGTGATGCTGGAGCCACCGTCCGGGCGGGTTAGGCGATAGCGACGGTACTCGTCCCAGCGTACCCGCTCCTCCCGGCTCAGGGTCTCGGGCCAGTTGCGGGCACGGTAGCGGAACAGGAGTTCGTGGAGCCTGGCCGCTTCGAAAGGGGGATCGAGCAGGGCCAGCTCCTGTGGCGGGGTCTTGCGCACCTGCTCACACAGCCGCCGGTCGTGATCCGAGAGAAAGCCCTGGTAGAGGCTCTGGTCGGGATCGGAGGAGGGCTCGAAGGGGGTTTCGGCAAAAACCTTGGCGATCTTCTCCTGCAACAGCGCCGAGTTCTCGCGGATGAGCTGCAGGTGGCGCAGTTCCCGTACCTCGTCCAGCTGCCACTTCTCCCGGGCCTCCCCGGTGAGGGTGTTCAGGGGCACGATCACCGGCGCATGGTTGATGCTCACCACCTTCAGCGGGATGCGCGCCTTACCTTCTGGCAGCTGGTCACTGGGGGTGTAGAGACGCTCGCGGATGGTTTCGGCGCTCAGCTCCAGCAGGGGCGCGGGATCCACGCGCAGATCGTGAACGATGACACCGTTGCGATTGGTTGGATGCCAGGCCACCGGCACCACCACCGCGATACAGCCCAGCCTCGCCGGGTACTTGTCGGAGACGTGCACCACCGGGCGCTGTTCCTGCAGACCCAGCTGCTGCGCCAGCCAGTTCTTGTCCCTGTGCGTGAACACGTAGTCGAACAGCCGCGGCTGCTTCTCCTTCACCAGCTTGGCCAGGGCAATGGTGGCCTTCACGTCCACCAGTGCGTCGTGGGCGCCCTCGTGCTCGATGCCGTTGGCTGCCGTGAGCAGCTCCAGGCGGAAACTGGTGACGCCCTCCTCGTTCTGCGGCCAATGGATTCCTTCGGGTCGCAACGCATGGGTGAGACGCACCATGTCGATGATGTCCCAGCGGGAGTTGCCGTTCCGCCACTCCCGTGCGTAGGGATCGAAGAAGTTGCGGTAGAGCCCGTAGCGGGTGAACTCGTCGTCGAAGCGGATGCTGTTGTAGCCCAGGGCGCAGGTACCGGGCCGCGCCAGCTCGTCATGGATGGCGGCGAAGAAATCCGCCTCGCAGATCCCTTCCTCCTGCGCCTGCTGGGGCGTGATGCCGGTGACCAGGCAGGCGCCCGGCTGGGGCAGCATGTCGTCCGCCGGTCTGGCGTAGACCATCAGCGGCCGGCCCACGGGATTGAAATCGAGATCGGTACGCAGGCCGGCGAACTGCACCGCCCGGTCGCGCCGCGGATCGGTTCCCCAGGTCTCGTAGTCGTGCCAGTAGAAGGAGGTGGGCTGTTTCATTGGCTGTGCCCCTGAACGGCAAAGGCCATCACGACCGTAAAGTCGTGATGGCCTGCAGATCCGTCCACGAAGGGCGGAAGAATCAGATCTTCTCGCGGATCCTCGCCGCCTTGCCGGTGCGGCCGCGCAGGTAGTAGAGCTTGGCGCGGCGCACGTCGCCCCGGCGTTTCACCTCGATGCTGTCGATGAGCGGGCTGTGGGTCTGGAAGGCACGCTCCACGCCCTCGCCGTGGGAGATCTTGCGCACGGTGAAGGCGGAATTGAGGCCGCGGTTGCGCTTGGCGATGACCACGCCCTCGAAGGCCTGCAGGCGCTCGCGGTTGCCCTCCCTGACCTTCACCTTCACAACAACGGTATCACCGGGCCCGAAGTCCGGGATTTCCTTGTTCATCTGTTCAGCTTCGAGTTCCTGGATGATGTTGCTCATCGTTGTTGCTCCTCTGTTCAATGGCACCTCACGGCGCGATTATAGATAAAAACCGGTTTACGCTTCTTCCTGCGAAGAAGCCGACGCCCCCTGGTGGGTGCGTATGAATTCTTCCAGCAGCTGGCGCTCCTCGTCGGAGAGCTGGCGCTGTTCCAGCAGATCCGGCCTGCGGATCCAGGTCCGGCCCAGCGCCTGCTTGAGACGCCAGCGGCGAATCGCCTCGTGGTCGCCGGAAAGCAGCACCTGGGGTACTTCCCGGCCCTGCAACTCGTCGGGCCGCGTGTACTGGGGAAAGTCCAGCAGCCCGTTCATGTAGGAGTCCTGCAACGCCGACTCCTCGTGTCCCAGCACCCCCGGCAATAGCCGCGTCACTGCATCCATGATCACCATGGCCGCCAGCTCGCCGCCGGAAAGGACGTAGTCGCCGATGGACCACTCCTCGTCCACGCAGCACTCCACCAGCCGCTCGTCGATCCCCTCGTAGCGCCCGGCCAGCAGAATGATGCCCTCCCGGGCGGCCATCTCCCGCGCGGCACGCTGGTCGAAGCGCTGGCCCTGGGGCGTCAGGTGGATCACCCGGCTCTTCGGTGTCGCTTCCCTGGCCGCCTCGAGCGCCTGCTTCAGGGGTTCCACCTTCATCACCATGCCGGGACCGCCTCCGTAGGGGCGGTCGTCCACGGTACGGTGCACGTCCTCGGTGTAGTCCCGCGGATTCCACAGGTGGAGTTCCGCCTGCGCCCCCTGCAGCGCCTTCCCGGTGACGCCCGACTCCATGGCGCAAAACATCTCGGGAAAGAGCGTGATGACGTCGAAACGCATCAGAACTCCGGGTCCCAATCCACGGTGATCACGCCCTGCCCGAGGTCCACCGTTCGGATCACCTGCTCCGGCAGCCAGGGGATGAGCCGTTCCCGCTCCCCCTTCACCACCAGCACGTCATTGGAGCCGGTCTCGATGAGGTGATCCACCAACCCCAGCTCCACGCCGCTTTCCGTGACCACCCGGAGTCCTTCCAGGTCGGTCCAGTAATAGTCATCGCTGCTTCCACCGCCCAACTGCGAACGCCACACGGCGATGGTGGCACCCATCAGCCGGCGTGCCTGTTCCCTGTCGTTGCAGCCCTCGAGACGGGCCACCAGCGTCTTTCCGTGAACGCGGCCCTTCAGCGGCTGCCAGGTCTCCCAGCCGTCCTCGCGGCGGAGATACCAGGGGGCATACTTCAGGATGTTCTCCCGGGGCCTGGTTTCGGAATAGACCTTCACCCATCCCTGCACGCCGTGCAGCCCCGAAATGCGACCGAGGGTGACCAGCCGATCCGGCCCGCCACCCTCGCTCTCTCCTTGCGTGTCCCGGCTATCCTTCATAGCCCAGGTTCATAGCCCAGGCACTGTACCCCAGGCCTCAATTAGGCAGCCGCAGCGTCCTGGCCCTGCTTGCGGTATTGCTTCACCAGCGCTGCAACACGCTCGGTCATCTGCGCACCCTGGGAGACCCAGTAGTCCACGCGATCGAGATCGATGCGCAGCGGCTCTTCCTGTCCCTTGGCAACGGGATTGAAGAAACCCAGACGCTCGATGTAGCGACCATCGCGAGGGCTACGCGAATCCGTAGTCACGATGTGGTAGAAAGGACGCTTCTTGGCGCCTGTCCTTGCGAGACGAATTGTAACCATAATAAATTTTAAAGCCTTGATTGATCCGGTTTCGGTATGCCGGGGGCCAGCAGAACAAAGAAGCCCGTCCGGGAAAACAGGGCATTTTACCCATTTTCAGCAGAAAGTGAAGTCTGCAGAGCGTATTTATTTCCGCCGCAAGCCCACGTACTAGCGAAATAATCCGGTTGGCGGCAGGGTCACTTTATCCAGAACCCATACAGTTCCCTACCGGAGCCGCGCCTTGAAACAGAAATCACTCGTCACCGCCATCGTCAGCTGGATCCTCGTACTCTGGATCAGCAAGGTCTTTCTCACCTCGCTCTTCTACAAGTTCACTGGACATCCCGATGCCGTGCACATCTTCACCACCATCGGCGGCTGGCTCTCCGGCTTTCTCGGAACGACCATCGGCGATGCCTTCAGCCGCTACGGCGCCTACGGAGTAGGCAGTTTCGAACTGCTCACGGCACTGGTATTGCTCTCGCCCCCCCTTTTCTGGCTGTTTCAGAAGGCAGCAGGCGCGCAAAACCTGTCCTCCCGCGCCCGCGTTCACGCGTTGGGCGGCATCATGGCCTCGGTGGTGATGGCCGGTGCCGTCTTCTTCCACCTGGCTTCGCCGCTGGGCGTCGAGGTTCTGCACGAGGGAAAGGGGGACGGCGGTTCACTCTTCTACGCCGCGGTCTCCATACTGGTCTCTGGTATCATCCTCTTCATTCTGAACCGCAAGCCCGGCGAAAGCGCGCTTCATCCCTGACCTTCCCGAATGAACGATCAAGCCCTATTCCAGCGGCTGCTGTCGCTGGTGACGGAATACCGCGCCCAGGAAAAGGAGGGAACCTTCCTCGACTACCTGGAGCCGGAACAGCTCGCCCGGCTCCTGGAGCTGGAACGGCCGGCCCGGGGTGACTGGGAGCGGATCCTGCGCTGGCTCGAGCAGTACCTGGAGCACTCGGTGAAGACCGCCCACCCCGGTTTTCTCAACCGCATGTGGTCGGGCGCTAATCTGCCCTCCATACTGGCCGAGATGGTCACGGCCGTGAGCAACACCTCGGCCTGCACCTACGAGGGCGCCCCCGTCTCCACCCTCATGGAACACTACATGCTCGACACCATGCTCGAACTGGTGGGTTTCGAGAAGGGTGAAGGACAGATGACCACGGGGTCGAGCAACGGCAACATGATCGCCATGCTCGCGGCGCGCAACGAAGTGCTGGCCGACACCAAACACAGGGGCCTGTGGCAGCAGGCGCCCCTCTTCGCCTTCGTCTCTGCCGACGCCCACTACTCGCTGGACAAGGCGGCGAACATCCTTGGCATCGGCACCGATCAGCTGATCAAGGTGCCCGTGGACGAGCGGGGGCGCATGGATCCCGGGGCCCTGGAGCAACTCATCGAGGAGTGCATCGAGCGCGGTGGACGCCCTTTTTTCGTCTGCGCCACCCTCGGCACCACGGTACGCGGCGCCTACGATCCGCTGCCGCCGCTTCTCGAGCTGCGTCGCAGGTACCGTTTCTGGCTCCATGGCGACGGCGCTTGGGGCGGCGCGGCACTGCTCGACGACAACCTGCGGGAAGGTTTCCTCGAAGGGGTGGAGCAGCTCGATTCCTTCACCTGGGACTTCCACAAGATGCCGGGAACCAACCTGATGTGCAACATGCTCCTGTTCAACGGCCGCGAGGACGCCTTCCGCTGCACCTGCAGCGCCGGCGAACACAGCTACCTGTTCCGCGAAGAGAAGGAGACCCACGAGCTGGATCTCGGGGTGGGCTCACTGCAGTGCGGCCGCCGGGTGGACAGTCTTAAGTGGTTCCTGGACTGGAAGTATTTCGGCAAGGAGGGACTGGGGGAGCGGGTGCACCGTTACCTGGAACTGGCGGCACATGCCGAGGCCCGGATCAACGGCCATCCCGAGCTAGAGATGGTGGCACCCAGGGAGTCCTTCAACGTCTGCTTTCGCTACCTTCCGCCGGGAAACCTGGATCCCGACGAGTTCAACCTGAAGCTGCGCCACCACCTCTTCCACCAAGGGATCAGCCTGGTGGGCGTCGCCTTCATCGGCGAACGGGTCACCCTGCGCCTGCTCATCACCCACCCCGATTTCACCGAGGCGCAGGTGGACGACTTCCTGGATTCACTGGTACAGGCTGCCCGGGAACTCCTGGAAGAAGAGGGGTAGCGATGGTTCACTGCACCCCCCTTACCTGCACGGCCCCCAACCTGCCACGGACGCTCGAGCAGCAGCTCGAGCTGCTGGTTCAGGCGCTGCACGACGAGGCCCGCCTGCTGGCGCTGAGCAGTGCCCTCTCCCTGGAGGGTGACTATCCCCGCGCACCGCACTGCTACTCCCGCACCATCCTGCACCGGGGCCCGCAGGGCGAAGAGGTGATGGTGGCGCGCTGGGAAGCCGGCGCCTGCTCTCCCATCCACGGCCACCCCGAGCTGGCCTTCGTGCGGGTACTCGAGGGGCGGCTTCGGGTGGAGAACTTCAGCAAGTGCGGCAAGACCCTGGAACCCGGGAATGTCCAGGAACTCGAAACCGGCGACCATATCTGGCACAAGGGCGTCGCCCACCGCTTCGACAACGCCATTCACAGGGTCACCGCCCTGGAGCCCAGCCTCAGCCTGCACATCTACTCGGACGATGCCCTCAGGGGGCGCACCTTCTGACCATGCTCCGCCCTGCCCTCATCGCTTCCTATCTCTACTGCTGCCTGCGCACCGGGGCCGCACCCTGGCGCTACTTCCAGCTCAACGCCCCCTGGTTCGATGCGGAGAACCGGCTCTTCTCCAAGCAGCGCATGGACAGCTCCATCCCGCCGGAATGGCGCCTCAGGCAGCTGCCGCTCGCGGACGCCGAATCCTGGCATCGCTGGCCGGCATTTCTCAAGCCCGAATGGGGCCAGAACGGGCGCGGCATCCACATCGCCCGGGACGCCGGGGAGTACCGGCGGAAGCGGGAAGAACTGCTGCAGGCCAGGATCCCCTACCTGGTCCAGGAGTCGGCTCCGGGCAAGCGGGAGTTCGAACTCTTCTATGTCCGCCATGCCGCTGAACCGGCGCGGCCGGCGGTCCTCTCCCTCACCGAAACGGTGAACGGCAACGGCGACACCTGGCCCATTCACAGCATCTTCAACCAGGGCACGACCTACCTGGACATCACCCACGAACTCTCCCGCGGGCAGCTCGATTCCCTGTGGGCGATGATGGAACGCCTGGGCCCCTTTCGCATCGCCCGCATCGGGCTGCGCTCGGATTCCCTCCAAGCCCTGCTGAAAGGTGAGTTCAGGATCATCGAGATCAACCTCTTCGTACCCCTGCCACTGGCCCTGCTGGATGGGCGCAAATCCCTGCGTGAGCGGCAGCGCTTCATCGCCAGAAGCATGGCGGCGCTGGCCGAGGCCACCCGTGCCCTGCCCCCCGATCAGCCCCGGAAACCGATCTTCTGGCCCATGCTGCTCCTGAACACCCGGCTGTGAAGCGCCTCAAACGCATCCTCTACCGCGCCATCGAACGCCATTTCCTGCATGGCTGCACCAGCTACAACCCGCTCGAGGTGCGCCGCAGCTGCCGCTCCAAGGAGCAGGTACGCGCAGTGTTCGCCGCCAACGGGATTCCCCACGCCCGGGGTGAGATCTTCTTCAACCCCTGGAAGGCGCACCGCTTTGCCCGCGCCCACGGCTTTCCGCTGGTGATCAAACCCAATGTCTCCGGCTTCTCGCGGGGCAGCCATTTCCCCATCGGCAACTACCGGGAGCTTTGGAAAGCCGCGCTGGCGGCGAAGGCCTGGTGGCCCCTTTCCGTGGTGGAGCAGTACCTGGCCGGGTGCAACTACCGGGTACTGGTGGGTAACGGGGAGATCATCTCCATCATCCGCCGCTATCCCCCCTTCGTGGTGGGCGACGGTACCCGCACCATCGGCCAGCTCATCGATGCCGAGAATGCCACCCGCGAGGCCATGGGCCTCTACCCGGTGATCCACCCCATCCCCAAGGACCGCCGTATCCGGCGTTACCTGGCGCGCCAGGGGATGAGCCTGGAGCACGTACCTGCGCATGGCGAGAGGGTAAACCTCTTCAACCGCATCGCCCTCGCCCCCGGCGGCGTGGTGGAGACCATTCCCCTGCAAAAGGTGCCCGAGATCAACCGGCATCTCTTCCTGCGCATCCTGGAGCTGTTCGATGCCAACATTCTCGGCATCGACGTGATCATGGAGGAAGGAATCGAAGTTCCCTGGAACCGGCAGCGCTGCATCTTTCTGGAAGTGAACTCACGCCCCTACGTGGCCATGCACCGGTTTCCGCGGTTTGGCGAAAAGGAGAATCTGGACGAGCATTTCCAGCGCCTGGACGCCCTGCAGATCGACAATGCCGATCTCTTCTGAGGCGAGCCGCTCCTTTCACCGCTTTCTCGGCCTGCACGCCTTTCTCACCGGCCTCTTCCCCTTCTTCATCCCGGTCTACCTGTGGCGGCAGGGCCACGATGCCGGTCAGATCAGCCTCTTCATCGCCATTACCGGAACAGGGTTCGTGCTCTCGCTGGTGCTGTGGGACCGCATTCGCACGCGGCTTCCCTTTCACCAGCTCATCGCCCTCACCTTCCTGGTGGAGATACTGTTGCTGAGCGCCGTCTTCCTCGAAGGGGAAAACGGCTTCCTGCTGCTCTTCGGCCTGCTCAACGGCGCCTACAACTGCTTCTTCTGGATCACCCAGCGCGCCCTGTTCCTGGAAACCCTCGCACTTGGTGACACCGGCCGAAAGGTGGGCAATTTCCAGATCTTCGTGATGGTGATGCTCAAACTGGGCATCTTCAGCGGGGGCCTGCTGCTGGATGTCGGCGGCTACCCCTGGCTGTTCCTGTTTTCCGTGCTCATCGCCGGCAGCGGCCTCCTCTCCTTTCAACTCCGGCAGGTTCCCCAACCGGCAGCCCTGCAGCAGATGCCTCCACTGTCACCACGGACTGTTTTCGGGTTTCGTGACTCCCATGGCTCGCGCACGGTGTTTCTCCTCGACGGCCCCTTCCTGTTCCTGGAAAGCTACTTCTGGGCCATCACCCTGTTCCTTCTCGCGCACCAGAGTTTCTGGCGCCTGGGTCTACTGGTGATCGTTTTAGGGCTCATCTTCAGCCTGCTCTTCTGGCTGATCAAGAACCGCATCGATCACCTTCCGGTGCAGAGGGTCTACAGGATCGCCGTGGGCGGATACGCCCTTTCCTGGCTGCTGAGACTCCTGGTGGACAGGCCGCTCGCCACCGGCTGGCTCTTTCTGCTGCTGGTGCTCATCACCTTCGCCACCTCCTTCTTCCGCCTGGCCTTCAACAAGCGTTTTTTCGATATCGCGCGGCAAAGCGGAAGACACCGCTACCTGCTGCTCAAGAGCTACTGGTCCCAGGCCGCCATTGCGGTGGCCTTTCCCGGCATGGCCCTGGTTTCCACCGGCCTTGCAGAGGGCACCCGGATGCTGGAACTGGGTTACCTGCTGGCGGCACTGGCCGCCCCGTTCTATCTCCTGTACCGCCCGCCGCGGTAAGATTGAACCTCAGTTCGTTGAATGGGACATGGCCGATGAAAAAGAGCACTAGCCCGCATCGCTCACCGATTCTCTGATTTTGGTGTTTTTAGGCGCCGGGACTTATCCGAGGCAACCTGATCGCCCATTTCTCATGCCGGCGTGCGTACCAGAAGAGGTGATTCTCGTGTTTTTCGCTCTCCAGGGTGATCCGG
>QNZQ01000214.1 GCA_003972985.1 Gammaproteobacteria bacterium
ATCAAGGCGATCAAGGTTCGGAGCCATGGCTTCCGCAACAAGGAGCGCTTTGCCAACGCCATTTACTTCCACCTTGGCGGACTCGATCTCTACCCAGAGGCCATCAGCCAGCAACTGTTACCCACCTGATTTGGTGAAGAGCCAAAAAACTACGACTACCCCTACGGAGACGCATTCGAAATTCGAAGTAGCCGATGAGGCAGGCAGGCCACTCGTGTATCCCCGTCGGCTCAGCGACAACCAGCGTGAGATCGCCGATCGCTATCTCAGTCGCCTGCCACCTGCATCGAGGCAGGCGGTTCTCGACGAGCTGGCGGGCCGGTTCCAGGCGGAGCTCCGGGGCATGAAGCCAGTGTACGACGAGATCCGTTTCCTTGCACGGCTCTGTGAATTGGCCCGCTCAGGCGAGTTCCACCCCAATCTCGGTATCAAGGTCCACGAGGCTCGCCGGGCACAGGAACTTGGCCGACAGCGTCCGGCACAGAGGACAGCCTCGACACCCAAGGAGAGCGAGGCCGAGCGTGAAAAGCGCCTGGCCGAGGCGCAGAGACGACTGGCGGATATGCGGAAGTTGTTGGGCATGTCCGCCGGTGGCGAGAGCCATTCGAATCCGGAGAAGTGACGACCCGTTCCCCGGGGTGTTTCCACTGGAAACACCTGTTGATCTCCGAATGCGGTGACTAATCGACGCGTTCATCGTCAGCGTTATCCGTTGTTCCAGGGCGATTCACATGCGCTCATAACGTCCTGTCGAAGCGACCAGGAGCCAAATGACTGAACCGTTCCGTTTCCGATTCAAACGACTTGCATGAGAGCGACTGGGCCATGGGGGCCGATGAACCAGGACCTCTTCGTGGCCAGGTCTGGTTGACGTTACAGACCGTTCAGGCCCGTCGACTGGTGCGTGGGCGAAGTGGCTCTGCCGGGAAGCCGCCGATCTTTGGCCTCACTACCTTCGCGGATCGGTTGCGGGTGATCTGGCAGGCTGCGCGTGACGACGATCCCTATGCCGACTGGTGGCTGATCAAGATCCACGAGGCGCTCGAGTCGAAAGAGAAGCGGCTGCGATCCATCCGGCAGATGTTGGATGAGCGGTTGGCACAGATGGATGCCATTGAGGTCGCAGTTGCCACATCCGAGCGGCCGTTCCGAACGCCCCTTCGATTCGCCAATCCCTATGCCTACCGCGCCGCCCATCTCTTGGCGAACTACGATGCCCAGGTCTGTGCTGCCTTGACCGCCCATCATGTCGGTGTGCTGGCCCACCGGACCTGTGTCGATCTCATTCATCAGGGATCGCACGAGATTCGCGGCCTGTTCAGCCTGCCACAGAGCTATCGCTTCCTGCGCATCGATCGGGCCGATATCGGGAAGGGTGGTCCAAAGGCCTGTGATGCGGAGCGACGGATGGGGTCACTTCCCGATGAGGTTCTGTCGGGTGAGAACCGGGCGCCCTTGGCACCGCAGCGGCGCAGACGGCCATCCGGTTTCAGCGATCACATCCGATTGCACCCTGCATCACCGTCCTCTGAAGGCCGTTCCAGCCCTGCTGAAAACGACGACGCCTGAGGTATCGGGTTTCTTCTGGCGGGCCGGCTCATCGCCACCCTAACCTTGGGTCCATTCGAACGTAACAGGATACCTGCAATGGCCAAGGTGCGAACGGGAACCCGGATCACTATCCAGCTCGATCGCCGGGTAGCGCTGGAGGCCATCCTTCTGAACCGACTGGGCCAGATGCCAACCCATCGGCGCCAGGAGTGGCTGCGCGGTCTCTGGGTCCAGGGATTCCGAAACGAATGCCAGGCATTGAAGGGGCTGTCAGGCGCCCCTACGCAGCCGCCAGTGAAGTCATTTGGTCGCGCGCCTGTGACATCCAGGAACGTGACACCAGCAGCAGGTGGACATTCCATGCCACCACGAACAGCGGATGGACATTCTGGCGATAAACCCTTTGCCGCCCTGCGCCGGGTGATCGGCTAGACCGCACCAGATTCTGAACGAACGACCAGAGGAACACAGCATGACAGACACCTCATCCATCGCACCTGCCCCCGTGGGTCTCGACGACGGCTATGCCTATACCAAGGTCGCCTTGGCCGATGGTCGCATGGTCGCGATTCCATCACGGGCCCGGGTCGGCTCTTCGGGAGTCACCTGGGTGCATCGAGGCCAGCAGCGTATCTTCGAATACGAGACCGAAGAGATCCTCTACTCGGTCGGTGCCGTCGATGGCGCGCCGACGCATTTCGAGGGCTATCCGGCATCGGGTCTCAATCGGGTCATCGTGCAACATGCCCTGCAGGAGGCAGGGCTTGCCGGTCGTTCGGTGCATGCCGTCTCTGGACTGCCCGCCAGTACCTTCTACCGCAAGAATGGGGAGCAACGGCGCAAGCCCATCGAGCAGAAACGCAACAGCCTCAAGCTACCGGTGAATCCCATCGGCGACAGGCTCTCGGCCGCCATCGCCTTCCACGAGGTGATTCCCGAGGCGCTTGCGGCCTGGTACGACCATGTGATCGTGGAG
The DNA here is from genome assembly GCA_003972985.1 of Gammaproteobacteria bacterium. Classification (GTDB taxonomy): domain Bacteria; phylum Pseudomonadota; class Gammaproteobacteria; order Chromatiales; family Chromatiaceae; genus Thiolapillus. Next base: position 2,528 of record QNZQ01000214.1, read on the forward strand.
CAGGACGGCAAGGCCTTGCTGGACGAGTCGCGCCTGTCGGTGCCCATCGCCATCGTCGACATCGGTGGTCGCACCACGGATTTCGTAGTGGTGAAGGACCAGGGCATCCTCCATGGTTCCTCCGGCTCTCTGCAGTGCGGGATGTTGGATGTGAAACAGATCGTCGCCAACGGCATTCAGGAGCGCTTCGACCTGGAATCCCTGGGTGAACAGCTCGTCGCCCATGCCGTGGAGTTCAAGGTCGTGCGGCTGCATGGCAAGGATTACGACGTGGGCGCCCTGGTGGAATCGGCCAAACAGCAGGTCGTCGAACGGATTCGCGACGAGACCCGCCGGCAGTTGGGGCTGGGTGTGGAGCTGGATCGGATCCTGTTCGTCGGCGGTGGCACGGTGGCACTGGCGGAACACATCACCAACTGGTTTCCCCACCAGACCATCGCGGAGCACCCGGCCTTTGCCAATGCCCGCGGCATGCTCAAGTACCTGCGTTACGTCTGCGAGGCCTCCGATGCGGCCTGATCGCATCTATGACACCGATTTTATCCGTGGCCACTGCGGTTCAGTGGCAATCGAGGCACCGTCGGACCGTGCAACCGGTGCACAACGGCAAGGGTATGAGTCCTGGCCGTCGGTCCTTCTTCGAATACGGGTCTGCAGAGCGCTTCGTTGCCATCCTTGGTGAGACAGAAGTGCCTCTTTCAGGCTCCAGCCCCGACATCCTGTCGGGTCGTTCGGCCGGTTGCGAATGTCCACTGGACATTCGGTCCGGCCTCACCCTGCCGGGCAAGCCATCCCGTCAGGGGCGCGCTTGCTCCGGATGTTCAATCCTTGAGGAGAAAGCGCTATGTCAAGCAACGAAACCACGAAGTATTTCGACCTTCACACCCAGGGCATCGGTTATCTCAACCGAGTCCGGGAGGTGACACCCAAGGAAGGCAAGCCCTTTCTGAGTGTCACCATCGCTGCCCTTCGGGGCAGTGTCGACAATGCCCAATACACGCATTTCGAGTGTCGCGTGTCCGGCAAGCAGGCGCAGGAGGTGGTGCGCAAGCTCACGTCGGCCGTCGAGGGCGACTCGAAGGTGTTGATCGGCTTCACGCTCAGTGATCTCTATGCCGAAACCTTCACCTTCAAGAACGGCGACCGAGCCGGTGAGACCGGCATCAGCCTGAAGTCCCGCCTGCTGCGTGTGGCCTGGGCCAAGGTCGACGGGCAGCCGTTCTATACCGCACAAGACGACGCGGCGTAACTCAACCATCGGCCGGGCAATCGTGTTGCCCGGCCACCTTCCAACCCATCGGGGGATCATCCCCCGGGGGACTGATCTCCCCGTCATTCCGAGGAGATCAGTCATGAAGAAGACGGAATCGTCCGTAGAGACCGTAATGGAAGATCGGTTGGCCAGCTTGAGGCCATCCGACCTGAACGAGGCAGAGAAACGATCGCTCATTGCACTGGCGATGAAGGTGTTGGCCATCAAGCATCGGGCCGGCAGACCCCTGAACAGTCCGGAGACGACGCGAAACTACTTGCGTCTTCGCCTGGCGGACTACCGGAACGAGGTCTTCGGTTGTCTGTTCCTCGACAACCGGCACCGGATCATCGCCATGCGTGAACTGTTCCACGGCACCATCGATGGCGCCTCGATCCATCCACGGGTCGTGGTGCAACAGGCCCTGGAGGTGAACGCTGCCGCCCTGGTCTTCTTCCACAACCATCCGTCGGGTGTCGCCGAGCCCAGTCACGCGGACGAGGCGATCACCCGGCGGCTCAAGGAGGCGTTGTCGCTGGTCGACGTGCGCGTACTGGATCACTTCGTGGTTTCGGCCGGCGAAAGCGTCTCGTTCGCGGAACGTGGATTGCTCTGAGATCCACACCTTTTCACAAACCCTGCCGGGGAGGTCCTCTTCCCCGGCGGGGAGGAGGTACGACCTGGCGTCGATCCACAGGAGAAAACTCATGTCGAATCCATCGAAGAAATCGCCGACCGTGTTCTTCTTCGGTCCTGTCATCGCGACCTACACCCGCGCCCAGGCCATCGAGGAAGGGATGTTGATCGAGGCCGGCGCCATGGCCAAGGAGGTAGGCTTCAAGTGGCCGGTCGTACTGACCGCTGCCGCCTGGGCCGATTGCGTGGCCTGGACCGACGAGGACAGCGAACGGCAGGTCTATCAAGACCAGTTGGGGCGATTGTGGGACGTGCTCTACATGGCCTCCCATGCCGTCCGTACCGGCCGAGGTTCAGCCGATCAGGTGCTGTTTCAGCTCGATCGGGTACCCCGGGACGGACAGTCGACACAGGTGCAGACGGTCACGCTGAAGCTGATCGTTGGTCCGGGTGATCATGGAGAGCCAGTGATCACCATTCTATTGCCGAATGAGGACTGAGGCCCTTCTCCCTCGTTCTCCTAGGCCCCGTGGCTCACCGATGAATTTCTTCGGTGGGTCATGGGGGTCTCTCCATCCTGAAGTTCGAAAGAAAAAAGCGGCAAGGATTTCTTTCCAAAAACAGCCGAAGAGGCGCCGCTTCTTCCAATCGACGAGACAGACTAGGACCGGGTAGTCCTCCGGATCTGTTTGTCGATCACCTGCTCGATGCGCTGCAGCGCGGGGTATTCGCCGGTTTCTGCTTCGAAGGCTTCGCGTACTGGCGCCAGCACCTCGCGCAGGCGCCCCGCCATCTCGTCCACCAGCCCCAGCAGGAACCTTGGCCGTACGTCACAGGCGCGGGCCAGCGCTTCCCAATGTGCTCGTGTCACCAGGCTGGGGTTGCGTTCCCCTCCGACATCGAAGGCCAGGTGTTCATCGATGCGCTCGATGGCGCGAGTGCAGACCAGGTCATAGAAGGGCGCCAGCCGGATGCCACCTTCCGGGGAATAGAGCAGGGCGAGATTCTTGGCATGGCCATCGGAGTTGCCGGCGAGCACGTTGAAGATCTGCCAGCGCAGCAGGTGCTGCACATCGAGGGCGGGCTCGGCCGAGACTGCCTGCACCAGTTGGCAGCATTGGGCAAAAGTGGGTCCGCCGTGCTCCTGGTACTTGTGCTCGTGCCCGTAGCCCAGTGCCTGGCAGAAGTCCTCCTGATGCAGGCGCCGGATCTCGCCGGTGTCATCCGGGATGCGATCGTAACGGCGGATCTCGGCGAACCGGCTCTCCTCGATGCGGCGCAGATGGATCTCCACCACGGGCAGATCGACCGCGGCCGCCAGGTGCATGGTGAAGGTCTCGTAGGCGGGCAGGTGACGGTAGTCGGCCAGCTCGAACTTCAGGATATGGCTGGATGGCGCCTCTCCCTGAGGCAGCCAGTAACGTCCATTGCGCACGAGTACCGGGCACTTGTTCTGGGCGCCCGCCAATGACAGCCGTGGCCGCTCGTCTTCCGGACCGGCGGTATAGATGCGGCCGCGCCGGGCGGCCAGTCGCGCCAGCGCCTCGTCGTTCAAGGGGTGGTAATGCCGTTCCCGGGAGGGCTCCCGCCCCAAAGGCAGAATCGACAGCGCGCCGGCACACTCGCCCCCGATGGCGCGCAGCAATTCGAAATCGCTGTCGGGCAGTTTCAGGTCGCGGACGATCTGCTCGCGGACGCCACCTTCGGGCAACAGGTTGGCGAAGAAGCGATGGGCGGACGCTGCCTCGGGCGGGAACTCGCGGTCCTCCAGCGGCAGGCTGCGGGAGATGGCAAAACCGGTCTCGATCCATTCCGGGTGATAGCGGAACCCCATGAGCCCAACGGGATTGCGCCACAGGGTGCCGACCCGGCGGTGTTCGTACCAGACTTCGAGTGCATCCGGTTGGCTCATGGCGCTGCTCCGTCCCTGTCATCGGATGAGCCTTGGCCACGGGGCCGGACGATCACCTCCAGACCCAGCGTGCGCAGCGCCTTGAGCACCTTGCCGATCTCGGCGGTTTCCTTGCCCCGTTCGAACTCGGAGAGGAAGCGCGTGCTCAGGTTCCCCAGCCCCGAGACGGTCTCCAGCGTCAGTCCGCGCTGCTTGCGGTGGGCGCGAACCAGGCGGCCGAGCTCCTCGGTGGTCTGAATGGGGCCATAGTCGATGGGTTTGTTGGGCATGGCTTGGGTCCAAAATATACCGTACGGTAAAAAATAGCCGATACTACCCGCAATAGCAACAAATATTTATCGTACGTGATAAATATCGGCATGCCTCGATGGATCTGTGCCGAATAGTCACGTACGGTAAAAAAATGTCGCAGAAGAGATCGATGGGTACCTTCATTTCGTTGTCGCTGTCCGCCTCGGTGGTTCGGTCATGGCTGTCCACTGAGTCCACAGGTCCTGCCCGCCACGGCAACGCGAGCTTCGATCACTCGCGTGCCAAGGGCGGGGCCGCGCCCCGCGGCGCCTGTGGACCCCAGTGGGCAGGCAGCATGCCCGAAGAGAGCGATTCCCTCTGTCGCAAGCCCCGTGACAGGCGAAGGCCTGGCGCTGGCTTGCCCGAACCGAAGGAGTCCTCGTCACTGGCGAGCGCAGCGGGGTAGTGACGAGGGCGGCAACCTCCGGAAACAGCGTGCAATGCTGGCAGGATTTACCGGTGCCAGGCCGGTGATGAAGCCCGATACTGCCGCCCTCGAACGATTTCATCCGTGGCCACTGCGGATCAGTGGCAACAGAGCGTAACCGGACCCTTCGATGCGCTGCGGCGAAAGCCGTGGGTCCTATCTCGAAACTCGGGCCGACGAAAGCGATCGGTCCGTTCTTGCAGGCGTCTGTCTGCTTCAACCGACGATCCGAGAGTCCCGCCCTGCGCGGATCCTCGAGGTTCATATTCCATCAACCGCGGACGTGGTTCGCTCATTCGAAAAGGAGGTGATAACCATCAGTGAAACTCGCCCATACAGGGCATGTTGGTCCACGCCGGACCATTCCCCACGGGGAGAAACGGCGTTGCCTAGACCAGGCAATTTCAGGTCGAACTGGGCGTAGTGTCCCATGACCGTACCGCTCGAGCGGGACCGACTGGCTACGGCCACCGGTTGGGTCAGAAACACTTACCTGAGAGAACACACTTTGAGAGATCTGAACTACCAACTCAAACAGATCTGCCGTCGTAACCGGGATGGCAGTTTCACCACCCAGCGGGATCGCGAGCGGCTGTTGACCCAGATCGCCAACCAGCTCCACGACCTGGGATACCGGCATATGGGCGCGCAGTCACTCAAGCCCAAGCACGTCGAGGCCCTGGTCCAGTTCTGGAAAGACAAGGGGCTGTCGGCCGGAGCGATGAAGAACCGGCTCGCGGTGCTGCGCTGGTGGGCACAGAAGGTCGGGCGGCAGAACGTCGTGGCCCGTTCGAACGACTACTACGGGATCCCGAACCGGCAGTTCGTCACCAATGCGTCGAAGGCCCGGAGCCTGGGGGCGGAGGAGCAGGCAAAGATTCGTGATGCCCATGTGCGGATGAGCCTGGAACTGCAGCGGGCCTTCGGTCTGCGACGCGAGGAAGCGATCAAGTTCATGCCATCCTATGCAGACCGAGGCGATCATATCCTCCTCAAGGAGAGCTGGACCAAGGGCGGCAAGGCGCGTGCCATTCCAGTCCGGACCGACGCCCAGCGTGCAGTCCTGGACCGGGCGCGCCAGCTCGCCGGAAGGGGGTCACTGATCCCCAGCGCCAAGAATTACCGCCAGCAGCTGCGGTGCTACGAAGCGGAAACGGGTCGAGCCGGGTTGTCCCGGATGCACGGCCTGCGCCACGCCTACGCCCAGGCCCGTTACGAGGAACTGACTGGCTGGGCCGCCCCGGCGACCGGCGGGCCCCCGGTGAAGTCGCTCACGCCGGAACAGCGGGAGATCGACCGGCAGGCCCGTTTGACGATCAGCCATGAGCTGGGCCACGAGCGACCCCAGATCGTGGCGGTCTATTGTGGTACCTGACAAACTGCCGTGGGATGCTCCGTCGGACCTGCGGGTGGAGATCGCCGGACCCAAATCAGGTCTGCACGTTACTTGACGATATTATACGAAACACCTAAACTATTTAGGTGTAACTAAATGAATTGTCAATTCTTGACCATGAAGACCCAGGACTTTTTTTCCACGCACCCCATTTTCCGACATGAGGAATTCGCCGCCTTTCTGACAGAAACGGGGACCGGCAGCAAGAAGACTCGCGAGGCCTTGCTGGCCTACCACGTCAAGGCGGGGCACCTGCTACGCATCCGGCGGGGGCTGTATGCCGTGGTTCCCCGTGGTTTCCGTCCTGAGGACTATCCGGTGGACCCCTACCTGCTGGCATGCCATCTCACCGATGATGCCGTGCTGGCCTATCACAGTGCCTTGCAGTTTCACGGCAAGGCCTACTCTGTTCATCGCCGATTTCCCTATTTCAGCCGGCGGGCGCGTCAGCCTTTCAGTTTCCAGGGCCAGACGTTCATCGCCACGCCCTTTCCCAAGGCCTTGCTGGAACAGCAGGCCGAAGACTTCGGTGTCGAGACTCGGAGCCATGGCGGTGGACAGGTTCGCGTCACCAGCCTGGAGCGGACACTGGTGGATGTGCTGGTCCGGCCCGATCTGGGGGGAGGATGGGAGGAGGTCTGGCGCTCCCTGGAGGGGGTGGAGTATTTCGATCTGGAACAGGTGGTCGAGTATGCACTGCTACTGAAGAGTGCGACGACAGCGGCCAAGGTGGGGTTCTTTCTGGAGCAGCATCGCGATGCCCTGATGGTGGAGGAGGTGCATCTGGACAGGTTGCGCAAGCACGTACCCAAACAGCCATGTTACCTGGAGCGTAGCCGGCGAGAGTCCGGGAAGCTGGTGGCCTCCTGGAACCTGATCATCCCCCATGTCGTTCTAGATCGCTCCTGGGTTGAAGGTGCCTGAATACGCGTATGGATATCACGATTCTTGGCCACCGTAAGACTTTTCAAATCAGCTCATCAGGCAGTACCTGCTTTTGAAAAACATCGCACGGTCTCGGAAGCGTTTTCCATTCTCCGCTGACTGATACCCCTTCATGATGCCGGCCAGGTTGCATCGATCCACCGAGGCCAGGCACATCATGAAGGTAAGCGCCCACGAATCGACCCCTGTTTTCCGAGCACAACCTGCCCCAGACTTTCTTCTGCCATATCATCACGCAGGAGAACGACATGGAACCAAGCGATGCCATTGACGCCGAGTCCTTCTGGCAGGGACAGGTTGCCGACTGGCAGG
>QNZQ01000021.1 GCA_003972985.1 Gammaproteobacteria bacterium
GGGCCTGTTCGGGACGGTAGCCTTTCAATCCCTTGTTCCGTCCCAGTTCCCGGCTGATGGTCGAGGGATTGCGCCTCAAAACCTCAGCGATTTCTTTCTGGCTGTGACCCGCTTTCCTCAGCGCATAGATCTGGTATCGTTCATCTCGGATAAGCTGCGTGTAGCCTCTCATCGTGCTCCTCTCTCTTGGTGGATTGAGTAAGCCGTGATGCTACCGCAGCTTACCCTCCCGCTCTAGATCGAGTTGCACTTACGAGTTGAATCCAAGAGATTTAGCCCGCCACCCCTTGGCGGGCTTTTTTCTTGCCCGCTCAGGAAGGCTGCAACCAGTACATGCCGCCGGTGGAAACGGCCACGGTCGCCAGTCCCAGCAGCAGGTTGAAACCCACCAGCCTGCGGATGGTCGCCAGCGCCTTGCCACCCGCGGACCAGTCCTCCGCCTTCACCGCCATCCTCAATGCCCGGTAGGGCACGAAAAAGATGTAAATGAACACGGCCATCATCACCAGCCCCATGGCCAGCATGAGATGCACATGGAGCGCGACCCCGCCCATGCCACCGTAGACGCTGAAGATCATCCAGAACCCACTGCCCAGGATGGAAAGCACGCAGGCCCAGACCCAGGGGAAGAAACGGCCGAAGACGCCGTTCCACAGCCGCAGGCGCAGGGGCGGTTCAAGCTCATTGACGGCCACCGGCCTGAGGCACTGGTGGGCGAAGAACATGCCTCCCACCCAGATCACCACGGAAAGCACGTGAAGCGGTATTGCGATATTCATGGTCCTGTCTCCAGCAAATGGCTGATAGCGGGAAATTCTACCCGATTCATCCCCACTGCTTTCACGATAAAATGGCTGTAAACGAACCCGGAGAAGCCCAATGGACCCATCCCAGCACCATGTCGCCGTTCTCGGCGCCACGCCCAAGCCCGAACGCTATGCCAACCAGGCGGTCCGCCTGCTGCTGGAGAAAGGCTATCGGGTCACCCCCATCCACCCGAAGATCGCCAGCATCGAGGGGCTGGCCGTGGCCCCAAGCGTGGAACAGATCACCGATCCCGTGGACACCCTCACCCTCTACGTGGGTCCCGCCCGGCTGGAGCCCATGATCGATTCACTGGTGGCGCTGAAGCCGGGACGGGTCATCTTCAATCCCGGTACCGAGAGCCCGGCCCTGCAGCAGGCGCTGGACACCGCCGGGATCCCCTGGGAAGAGGCCTGCACCCTGGTGCTGCTGCGCACGGGACAGTTCCTGAAATAAGCCGATGAGCCGCAAGTCCCCCTACATCACCCAGGAAGGCTATGAGAACCTGAAGGAAGAGCTGCAGCAGCTTTGGAAGAAGCGGCGCGAGGTGGTCAAGGCCCTCTCGGCCGCCGCCGCGGAAGGTGACCGCTCCGAGAACGCCGAGTACATCTACCGCAAGAAGCAGCTGCGGGAACTGGACCGGCGCATCCGCTACCTGCAAAAGCGGATGCCCGAGCTCAAGGTGGTGGAGTGCCGGTCCGGGGACTGCGAAAAGGTCTTCTTCGGCGCCTGGGTGGCACTGGAAGACGAAGCCGGCACCGCCGTCACCTACCGCATCGTCGGGGCCGACGAATTCGATCCCAAACGCAACTGGATCAGCGTCGATTCACCCATGGCGCGTGCCCTGCTGGGCAAGGCCCTGGAGGAAGAGGTGAGCGTGCACACACCCTTGGGACGCAAGGAGTGGTGCATCGTGGAGGTGCGCTACCCGGGAGAGTGAGTGCCCAGCACCCGGCGCACGTGCTCCAGTATGGTCTTCGGCGAGCCGCTGTGCTGGATCATGTCCACCAGCCTTCCCTTTTCGTCCACCACGTAGATCACCGAGGAGTGATCCACGGCATAACCGAGGGAGGAGTCCTTCACTTCCGCCTTGCGGAAATAGGCGCCGTAGCGGTCTGCGACCTTCCGCACCTGCTCGATGCTGCCGGTGACACCGATCATCTTGGGATGGAAGTAGTGGACATATTCCACCATCTTCCCGGGCGTGTCCCTTTCAGGATCGACGCTGATGAAGATCGGCTGGACGCGGTCCATTTCCCGGGGTGAAAGCTGCTTCAGGGCCGCCGACAGGGCACCCAGGGAGGTGGGGCAGACATCGGGACAGGAGGTGTAGCCGAAATAGATCAGCACCACCTTGCCCCGGAAGTCCGACAGTGAAACCGGCCCATCGGCGGACTGGAGCGTGAAGTCGCCCCCCATGCCGGGATAGGGCCCTTGATCCCCCCTTTCCGAGAGGAACAGCCAGCTGCCGGCGCCGGCGATCACCAGCGCCAGCAGCAATCCGATCCATTTCTTCATCAATGCTGCATGTGCATCGGCTTGCCGTGCTTCATCATCATGTCGAAGCGGCGCACCTCGGCCTGGATCTCCTTCTTGCTGCCGTCCTCGAAGATCAGCGTGATGGGCATCTTCTCGCCGGCCTTGAGCGGCTTCTTCAGCATCATCAGCATCAGGTGCAGACCGCCGGGTTTCAGCTCCGTGGTACCTCCGGCAGGAATGGGCATGTCCTTCACCGGGCGCATGCGCATCACGCCGTTGTCGTTGATATGGGTATGCAGTTCCACCATACCGGTGGCGGGAGACTCGGCACCCACCAGCCTGTGTTCGACGCTGCCGTTGTTCTTCATGGTGAGGAACCCGGCACTGGTGGTCATGTTGGGCGGCACCTCCCGCGCCCAGGGATCCATCACCTGGATATCATCGGCCGCCGTGCCGGCAAAGACCGGTGCAATCAGGAGGAATCCGAGAAACAGGGCTGTGATAGGGTTACGCATGGTCTGTACTCCGCTTGTTGCTCATCGGGCATCGAAGTGTACCAGCACGATCCCGGAAACCAACAAGACAAATGTCAATTTAGTCAAAATAATCAGCAGGTTGTGCCAAATGACACAGCTCACGCCATGAGCCGGGACAAACTGCCAGCCGATTTCACCCGGCGCATGCTCGAGTGGTTCCACCACCACGGCCGCAAGGATCTTCCCTGGCAGCAGGATCCCACGCCCTACCGCGTCTGGATCTCCGAGATCATGCTGCAACAGACCCGGGTGGCCACGGTCATCCCCTATTACGAAGCCTTCATGGCGCGCTTCCCCACCGTGGAGGCCCTAGCGGCCGCCGATGAAGACGAAGTGCTCCATCACTGGTCGGGCCTGGGTTACTACGCCCGGGCCCGGAACCTGCACAAGGCCGCCAGGCTGATCCGGTCGCAGCACCGTGGCCGGTTCCCGCAGGATCTTGACCAGGTCATGACGCTGCCGGGCATTGGACGTTCCACCGCCGGAGCCATCCTCTCCCTTTCGCTCGGCCAGCACCATGCCATTCTCGACGGCAACGTGAAGCGGGTGCTGGCACGCCATTTCGCGGTGGAAGGCTGGCCCGGTCACAGCGCCACCGCGAAACGGCTGTGGGCGCTGAGCGAAGCGCTCACACCCAGGGATTCCGCAGCACCCTACAACCAGTCCATGATGGACCTGGGGGCCACGCTCTGCACGCGCCGCCGGCCCGATTGCCCAGCTTGCCCTCTGGCCGGCAGTTGCATGGCCCATGCCCAGGGAACGGAAGAACGCTATCCCAGCCCCAGGCCGACCCGAAAACTGCCACAGCGGGAAGTCCAGATGCTGCTCATCAGGGACCCGGAAGGCGCCATTCTCCTGGAGAAACGCCCACCTGCCGGCATCTGGGGCGGCCTCTGGAGTTTTCCGGAACTTACTCCTGGTGAAAATGAGCACGTCTGGCGTAAACGTCTGGGCGCAGCAATCGGGTCGACACGCGAGTTACCGTCGAGGAAACATGCCTTCAGCCACTTCCAGCTCATCATTCATCCGTGGCTATTCCTGCTCGAAAAACCGGGTTCGACCGTGCTGGATGGGGACCGGCTGGTCTGGTATAAACCGGGCCACAACACCATTGGCGGACTGGCTGCGCCAGTACAGTCACTCCTGCAAGAAATCACCCAACCAGGGGAGAACCCATGAGCCGCACCGTACACTGCATCAAGCTGGGACGCGAAGCCGAAGGGCTCGAGCGCCAGCCCTATCCAGGGGAACTGGGCAAGCGTATCTTCGACACTGTTTCGAAGGAAGCCTGGCAGGCCTGGCTGCAGCAGCAGACCATGCTCATCAACGAGTACCGTCTCTCGCCCATCAAGCCCAAGGATCGCAAGTTCCTGGAAGAGCAGATGGAGAAGTTCTTCTTCGGCGAAGGCGCCGACACCCCACCTGACTTCCGTCCTGAGTGACGAGGGCGACATCATCTAATGGTGTAAGCTATTGAAAAGCAGGGCGGGCACCTGATCGGAAAACTTCGGAGGCAGGGATGCCGGCGTAGAGCCTACGATGCACAAGGATGTGCGAGTGCCGCGGGAGGCAGGATGCCGGGAGCGGCCAGGGATGTATTCACGGCGGTTTTCCGAGCAGGTGCCCGCCCTGCCCCAAGTTAGACGACGCAGCCCTGTCCGAGGACAACTTTTTTCTTGACTGAAAAGGCCGCGGCTGCTTGAATATGCCGCCTTGCCACGCGCATCGCCCAGGTAGCTCAGTCGGTAGAGCAGAGGACTGAAAATCCTCGTGTCGGCAGTTCGATTCTGTCCCTGGGCACCATATCGATTTCACGAGAGGGCCGCCAAGGGCCCTTTTTTTATTGGGCCCATGACACAGGATTCGAACGATACCGGGATCACTGCCGCCGCGCTCATGAATCCCAATCCCAAGGTGCTGCACCCGGATGACCGGATCATCTCGGCCATCGAGCTGGTGATGAAGCACCGCTACCGGCGCTTGCCGGTGGTGGACGACCAGCACCGCTTCCAGGGGGTTTTCGGAGTCAACTGCCTGCTGCGGCTGGTGCTGCCAAAGGCGGTGGTAATGGAAGACGGACTGGAGAACATCCATTTCGTGCGGGAGACGCTCTCCGACCTGCGGCGGCGCCTCAAGGAGGTGGAGAACGAACCCATCGCCATCTGCATGCACGACGAAGAGAGCCGTGTCTCGCCTGACACGCCGCTGCTGGAGGCGCTCAGGATGCTCTACCTGACCCGCGCCAGCCTGCCGGTGGTGGACCCCGAAAGCGGCAGGCTGCTGGGCATGATCTCCTATTTCGACGTCGGTGAAAAAATCCTGAACGCCCCTCTCTGACATGGCCGCCGACACCGGTACACAACTGGTCATATTCGGATGGGATCCGATCTGGTACGCCGGCAGCCTCTTCATCCTCAGCTACCTGCTGATCATGAGCGAACGGCTGAACCGGGCCATCGTCGCCATGCTCGGGGCGGGGTTCATGGTGTTCGGTGGCATTCTCACCCAGCAAGCGGCCATCGAGGGCATCGACTTCAACACCCTGGGGTTGCTCACCGGGATGATGATCATCGTCGCCATCACCCGCCAGTCCGGCATCTTCGAGTACCTCGCCATCTGGTCGGTGAAGCGGGTGAACGCCGATCCCTGGTGGATACTGGTGGCCCTGGTGCTGGTGACCGCAGTGCTCTCCGCGCTGCTGGACAATGTCACCACTGTCCTGCTGATCGTGCCGGTTACCCTGCTGATCACCGACGCGCTGAAGATCACCGCCTATCCCTATCTCTTCGCCGAGATCTTCGCCGCCAACGTGGGAGGCACGGCAACACTCATCGGCGATCCGCCCAACATCATGATCGGGTCCGCCGTCGGACTGGGGTTCAACGACTTCATCTTCAACCTGACCCCGCTGGTGCTGCTGTTGCTGCCCGTCACCCTGCTGCCCATCTACCTCATCTGGGGACGCAGGCTCCACGCCAGCACAGAAGACCGGGAGCGGGTGATGAATTACCGGGAAGCCGACGCCATCACCGATCCGCGCCTGCTGAAACAGTCACTACTGGTGCTGGGGCTGGTGATCGGCGGCTTTATCTTCTCCCACGCCATAGGGCAGCAACCGGCGAGCATTGCCCTCTTCGGTGCCGCGCTGCTGCTCCTGCTGCACAACCTGCCGCGATCGCCTTCGGAGCAGACCAGGGAGGTCACCAGGGTGTTCACGGAAGTGGAGTGGGTGACGCTGTTCTTCTTCATCGGGCTCTTCGTCCTGGTCCACGGCATGGAGTCCACGGGACTGCTGGACCTCGCTGCACACCAGATCCTGGAGATGACCCGGGGCGATCCGGCCAAGACCGCCATATCCGTGCTCTGGGTCTCGGCAATCGCTTCCGCACTGGTGGACAACATTCCTTTCGTCGCCACCATGATCCCCATGCTGAGCAGCATGGAGGCAACGTTGGGCGGCCCCGAGGCGCTGATGCCGGTCTGGTGGTCGCTGGCACTGGGCTCCTGCCTGGGCGGCAACGGCAGCCTGGTGGGCGCCAGCGCCAACCTGATCATCGCAGGGTTCGCCGAGCAGTCGGGGCAGCCGATCCGCTTCATGCCCTTCATGCTTATCGCCTTTCCGCTGATGCTGCTCTCGATACTGGTCAGTACCCTCTACATCTGGATGCGCTATCTCTGAGCGACGAGATCACGGAGGGGAAGACCTCAGGCAGCACTGACGAGACAGTCGTTCCTGAGCGCTGTACCGGCTTCCTCGACGCGAAAACGATAGGCCACCAAGGCCCCTTTTTCACCGGCGGAGTAGTCGAGACAGGCCAGGTTGCTGCCGATCACCCTGGGCGGGCCCGCGAGCCAGTAGTGACCGAAGAAGACCGGCGGTTCTCCCTGCCCGTGGCAGTGCCAGTTGCCCACGGTTCCGACGGGCGTTTCGGGCAGGTTCTCCTCTTCTCCCCTTGGAACCAGCGCAATCCGGCGGTAGGTGGCGCCAGGGCCCGATTCCCACCACTTGATGCGCACGCGCCGGCGCGGCTTGCCCTCCTTGTCATGGAAGGAACAACCTTTGGGCAGAGGGATCTCCGGCCCCTTGAGCAGCAGTTCGACGTCTTGGAACAGCCGCGTGCCACGGGTTGCCGCCTGCACCAGAAGTTCCCGGTCCAGGTATCGCGGCACCTGCCGCACCACCGCAGGAACCCAGCAGGCATGTATGGCACGGAACAGGGGGCGCCCCTGTCCGTCTGCCACTTCCAGGTGCAGCGGAAGGCTTTGCAGCCAGCGGATCACCTCGCGGGTCTCGGGACGGCCGAGCGCGAACTCCTCCAGAAAGGCCCGGTGCTGACGAAGGTGCCGCCCTTCCCGCGCCCGCAGCGGCTGGCCGGTCTCCGGGTGCAGGTTGTGGTAGCAGAGGGCATTGAACTCGTGATTGCCCATCACTGCCAGGGCGTTGCCCGATTCCACCATGGAGCGGACGATCTCGATCACCCGGCGCTGCTGGGGGCCCCGGTCGATGAAATCTCCCAGGAACACCACCCGGCCCGCGGGGTGACGCCAGCCGCTCCCGGCCCGCGCGTAACCCAGTTGCCGCAGCAGTGCCTCGAGCCGGTCGGCCTGGCCGTGGACGTCGCCGATGAAGTGGTATTCCATGCTCTTCTACCGCAGTCCCGGGTTCCCCATGCAGCTGCCCGGAGCCGCGTCCGAATCCCGCTGGCCTGCCCAGTAGCAGTGGTTGCAGGTGCACTTCTGCCCGGAGAGCCGCCAGCCGTCAGACTGGTCCAGTTCGAACTCCTGGCCGCAATGGACACAATGGCGCACGGCGGACCGCGGCTTGCGGAAGATCCGGATCTCGAACATCTCTTCGAAACCGCTGGTGACCACGGCCATGAGCAATACACTGAACGCAATAATCGCCAGCACCACTACCAGGCTCATGCCGCTACCGGCGCGTTGCCATTCTGATCCCGCATCTCCGCCGCTCCTGTAGGAATTTTCCGTTGCCCTTTCCAGGCAACGGCTCTATCGGCAGAAAAGGCGGAGGTTTGACTGCAATCGGTAGAAACCCGATGGAGATCACACATTTCTCCGGCACTGAAGAAAAAAGCCGGCAAGCTTGCGCCTGCCGGCCCCGAACCGGGTAAAAGTCGGGTGCCCGTCAGTCGGCAGCGTATTCGAAGGAGTCGTAGTGCATCTGCTCCTCCTTCACGCCCTTTTCCCTGAAGGCATCGCGGGCAGCCGCGATCATGGGAGGCGGGCCGGCCATGTAGATGTCGTAGCCCGCCAGGTCGTCTCCGTGATCCTCGATCACCGCCTCGTGCACCCAGCCGGTACGGCCCTCCCAGCCCGCATCCGGCTCCGAAAGCACAGGCACGAAACGGAAGTTTTCGTGCTCCTTCTCCCACTGGCGCGGCAGGTCGGGCAGGTAGAGGTCCTTCTGTGAGCGCACGCCCCAGTAGAGCTCCATGGGTCGTTCGATGCCGGCATGGAAGACGTGCTCGATCTGGGACTTGATGGGCGCGAAACCCGTGCCCCCGGCGATGAAGAGCATGGGACGGTCCGACTCCTCGTCCAGGGTGAAGGTACCCAGCGGTGCCTCGATGCGCAGGATGGTCTTCTCCTTCATCTGGGTGAAGGCCCAGTCGGTGAAAACGCCACCGTCCACGTGGCGGATGTGCAGTTCGATGAAGTCGTCGTCGTGGGGCGCGTTGGCGATGGAGAAGGCGCGGCGACGGCCGTCCTCGAGCAGGAAATCGAGGTACTGGCCCGCCATGAACTGCAGCCGCTGCTCTTCCGGCAGCTTCAGCCACAGGCGCACCACGTCGTCGGCGAGGTGATCGATCTTCGCCACCTTCACCGGCATGGTGCGGGGCTTGATCTCCTCCGGGGTCTCGACCTCTTCCACCTCCAGCACCAGGTCACTCTTCGGCACCGCCTGGCAGGGCAGGCAGGCGTCCTCGGGGGCATCCAGCAGCTTGTCCGGTTCGCCCTCGGGATACTCCACCTCGCCCTCCACCAGGGTGGCCATGCAGGCGCCGCAGAAACCGTTGCGGCAGCCGTAGGGCTGGCCAATGTCCTGCCGGATGGCGGCATCGAGGACGGTTTCTCCCTCGTCCACGCTGAATTCATGGCCGCTGGAGGAGATCTTTACCTTGAAACTCATGGGATTTTCTGCATTCCGTTTGGGATAATCGGTCGCGGATTCAACTCGCTAGTGCAACGGGTGGTTTGATCCCGAAGAATACCTGATTGGGTGTCTTGTACACCAGGCATTTTCGAGGGCGATTGTTCAACTGGCTCTTCACCAAATCAGGTGGGTAACAGTTGCTGGCTGATGGCCTCTGGGTAGAGATCGAGTCCGCCAAGGTGGAAGTAAATCAAGCGAGTCTTCGATCTCGTGAAAGATTTTGGGACATCCGAGTCCCCAAAATCGACTCGATCTTCGACAACTCATTGGTGCCCCGGACGTCCTGGTCACCCGGCGTTCCGCCACAACATCGCAAGCTCGTTGCGGCTACACACCGG
>QNZQ01000134.1 GCA_003972985.1 Gammaproteobacteria bacterium
ACACACCGGTCTCCCATATGACTGGACGCCGCGTTCGGATGCTCCCTTGGGATCCCCTTTGGCGCCTTCGGCACGTCGGGTATCCCGTGTCGCCTCGCGGCTACCGGGGACTACCCGCCTTCGCTTCGCTCTCCATGGCGGGCAGCGCTTGTTGGATGGGGTTTGCAACCAGGGACTTGAAATTGCGCTCCAGGGCACCATGTTGTGGCCTGCAGGGTTCCTGCGATGGAGGATGAAGGTGGTCGGGACGCAGCTTGACGAAAGCTCGTAAAGTCACTATTATCCGCGCAGCGTGAGAGGGCAGGGTAGCCCGGCAGGTTGCTCCGGCAAGGTTCAGAGCAGTGGCAGGAAGGAAATTGTCAGTTCCCAGGAACCCCGGTTACGGGGTTTTTTGTTGCTGGTAGATCAGGAATGGGCCTTGCGCCCATTTTTTTGTTTGTGAGGAGATGCAGAAGAGTCCGAAGGCGATAGAAGAGCTGGTGCGTGGCGTGGTCGAAGCCATGGGCTACGAGCTCGTGGGTGTCCAGTACCTCACCGGGCAGCCCGGCGGCAACGTGCTGCGGGTCTATATCGACAAGGAAGGCGGGGTGCAGCTCGACGACTGCACTGCGGTGAGTCATCAGCTCAGTGGCGTGCTGGACGTGGAGGATCCCATTCCCGGCAACTACAACCTGGAGATCTCCTCTCCGGGTCTGGACCGGCCGCTCTTCGAGCCCGCGCACTACCAGCGTTATATCGGGCAGCAGGTGAACATCCGGCTCGATCCCTCCATCGGGGGACGACGCAAGTACAAGGGTACATTACTCGGAATCGAGGGCAGGACGATACAGGTGGAAGTGGATGGCGAAGTCTATTCCCTGGATCTGGACGACATACGCGATGCGCGCCTGGTTCCGCAAATTTGACATGATGAGGTTTTCGCGATGAACAAAGAGATCTTGCTCGTCGTTGACGCAGTTTCGAACGAAAAAGACGTTGACAAGGAAGTGATATTCGAGGCCATCGAGGCCGCACTGGCATCTGCCACGCGTAAGAAGCATGGCGGAGACATCGACGTGCGCGTCGCCATCGACCGGGAGACCGGGGACTACGAGACCTTCCGCCGCTGGCTGGTGGTGGACGACAGTGAAACCTCCGTGCTCGAGAATCCCAAGGCGGAGATCACGCTCTCGGCAGCACGCGAGAGCAATCCCGATATCCAGCCCGGCGACTACATCGAAGAGCCCATGGAATCCATCGAGTTCGGCCGCATCGCCGCCCAGACCGCCAAGCAGGTGATCGTGCAGAAGGTGCGCGAAGCCGAGCGGGCCAAGGTGGTGGAAGCCTACAAGGACAAGGTGGGATCGCTGGTCACCGGCGTGGTGAAGCGCCTCGATCGCGGCGCGGCCATTCTCGACCTGGGCGGCAATGCCGAGGCGATCATCCCGCGCAGCGAGATGATCCCGCGGGAGCCGGTGCGGGTGGGAGACCGCCTGCGCGGTTACCTCTACGACATCCGTACCGACGTGCGTGGGCCGCAACTGTTCGTCTCCCGAACCGCGCCCGAGCTGCTCATCGAGCTGTTCAAGCTGGAGGTGCCGGAGGTGGGCGACGGCCTCATCGAGATCCTGGGCGCCGCCCGCGATCCCGGCAAGCGCGCCAAGATCGCCGTGCGCAGCAACGATCCGCGCATCGACCCGGTGGGCGCCTGCGTGGGCATGCGCGGCTCCCGGGTACAGGCCGTCTCCAACGAGCTCGGTGGCGAGCGGGTGGACATCATTCTCTGGAACGAGAATCCCGCTCAGTTCATCGTCAGCGCCATGTCGCCTGCCGACGTGGTCTCCATCGTCGTGGACGAGGATGCCCACTCCATGGACATCGCGGTGAAGGAAGAGAATCTCTCCCAGGCCATCGGCACCGGTGGTCAGAACGTGCGCCTGGCCAGCCAGCTCACCGGCTGGGAGATCAACGTGATGAGCGAGGACGAGCTCGCGGAGAAGGCCGAGGCCGAGATCCAGACCTATGTCCAGGCCTTCATGGACGAGCTCGACGTGGACGAGGAAGTGGCGCAGATCCTGGCGCAGGAAGGGTTCACCTCGGTGGAGGAGATCGCCTACGTGCCGGAAGAGGAACTGCTCGCCATCGAGGAGTTCGACGAGGATATCGTGGAGGAGCTGCGCAACCGCGCCAGCGATGCGCTGCTCACCAAGGCCATTGCCAAGGAAGAGGCGCTCTCCGATGCAGAGCCGGCGGAGGATCTGCTGAACATGGAGGGCATGACCGAGGAGCTGGCGCACCAGCTGGCTTCCCAGGGCATCGTGACCATGGAGGACCTGGCCGAGCAGTCGGTGGACGAGCTGATGGAGCTCGAGGGCATGGACGAGAAGCGGGCGGGTGAGCTGATCATGACGGCCCGCGCGCCCTGGTTCGAAGAGGCCGAGAGTGAAGCCGAAGCCGTTGGCGAGGCGAAGGAGTAACGGAGGGGTAGTGGCATGAGTGATATTACAGTCAGCCAGTTGGCCGCAGACGTGGGTATTCCCGTGGAGCGGTTGCTGGAGCAGTTGGCCCAGGCCGGCATAGAGAAGAGCGGCGGCGATGACCCCATCAGCACCCGGGAGAAACTGGATCTGCTGAACTACCTGCGCCAGAGTCACGGCAAGGCGGCCAAGGAGGCCAAGGCCGAGAAGCCGGCCAAGGTGACCTTGAAACGCAAGACCACCACGCAGATCAAGCAGCCGACGTCTCCCGGCAGGGCGGCGCGCGCGGCGCGTACCACCAAGACGGTGAACGTCGAGGTGCGGCGCAAGCGTACCTACATGAAGACGGACCAGAGCGCCGAAGAGAAGGAACGCCTGCTGCGCGAGGCCGAGGAAGCCAAGCGCAAGCTGCAGGAGCAGGAAGAGCAGCGGCGCAAGGCTGAGGAGATGGAACGCGCCCGCCGCGAGGCGCAGGAAGAGATGCTGCGCAGCAAGGAAGAGGAGCGCAAGCGCCAGGAAGAGGCCAAGCGCCAGGCCGAGGAAGAGAGCAAGGCCAAGGCCGAGGCCGAGGAGGCCCAGCGCAAGCGCGACCTGGAACTGGCGCGCCGCGCCCAGGAGCAGCGCAAGAGCCAGCAGGAAGCACGCGAACGCAAGGAGAAGGCGAAGCGTCGCGCCGAGGCGGGCAAGCCCGGTCGCGGCCGCAGGGAACTGCACGTGGCCGCCGGCAAGAGCGGTCGTCGCAAGGCCGGCCGGAAGGCGCGCCGCGAAGCGGTGGCACTGGACCAGGATCACGGTTTTCAGAAACCGACGGCTCCCGTCGTTCGGGACGTGAAGATCCCGGAGAGCATCAGCGTCTCCGACCTGGCGCAGCGCATGTCGGTGAAGGCGAGCGAGGTGATCAAGGAACTGATGAAGATGGGCATGATGGTGACCATCAACCAGGTGATCGACCAGGATACCGCCGCGCTGGTGGTGGAGGAGATGGGGCACAACGTCATCTTCGAAGAGGAGAAGGGTGCCGAGGAGGTGATCGAGGCCACCATCGGCGAAGAGCCCCAGGGAGAGAGGGTGCCGCGGGCCCCCGTGGTGACCATCATGGGGCACGTGGATCACGGCAAGACCTCGCTGCTCGACTACATCCGCAAATCCCAGGTGGCCGAAGGTGAGGCCGGTGGCATCACCCAGCACATCGGTGCGTACAAGGTGCATACCGACCATGGCGAGATCACCTTCCTGGATACCCCGGGCCATGCCGCTTTTTCGGCCATGCGCGCACGGGGCGCCAAGGTGACGGACATCATCATCCTGGTGGTGGCTGCCGATGACGGCGTCATGCCCCAGACCAAGGAGGCGATCCAGCACGCCAAGGCGGCCGGTGTGCCCCTGGTGGTGGCGGTGAACAAGATCGACAAGCCCGATGCCCAGCCCGACCGGGTCATGCAGGAACTGGTGGCCGAAGAGGTGGTGCCCGAGGAGTGGGGCGGGGATACCCAGTTCATCAAGGTCTCCGCCAAGACCGGCGAGGGGGTCGATGAGCTGCTCGATGCGCTCCTGCTGCAGTCCGAAATCCTCGAGCTCAAGGCGCCCGTGGAAGGTCTGGCGCGCGGCACCATCGTCGAATCGAGCCTGGACAAGGGGCGTGGCCCCGTGGCCACGGTGCTGGTCCAGGCGGGCACGCTCAGGCGCGGTGATGCGGTGGTGGCCGGTGTCGAGTACGGCAGGGTGCGGGCCATGTTCGACGAGCATGGCAAGCCTCTCAAGGAGGCCGGGCCCTCCACGCCGGTGCAGGTCCTGGGCCTCTCGGGAACTCCGGCTGCCGGTGACGAGCTGGTGGCGCTTCCAAATGAGAAGAAGGCCCGGGAAGTGGCCGAGATGCGCCGCGAAAAGCAGCGCGAGGTGCGCCTCAAGGAGCAGAAGGCGACCAAGCTCGACCAGATGCTGTCGCGCATGGGGCAGGGCGAGATTTCCTACGTCAACCTCATCATCAAGGCGGATGTGCAGGGTTCGGTGGAAGCGCTCAAGGAGGCGCTGCAGAAGATCGAGACCGACGAGGCCAAGGTGCGTATCGTGGCGGCCGGTGTGGGCGGAATCAACGAATCCGATGCCAACCTGGCGCTCACCTCGGATGCGGTCATCATCGGCTTCAACGTCCGGGCCGACGCCGCGGCGCGCAAGGTGATCGAGGAGAACGGTATCGACGTGCGCTACTACAGCATCATCTACGAGGTGATCGACGACGTGAAACAGGCCGTGGCCGGACTGCTGTCGCCGGAGATCCGCGAGGAGATCATCGGCCTGGCCGAGGTGCGCGACGTGTTCCGTTCCTCCAAGTTCGGTGCCGTGGCCGGCTGCATGGTGGTCGAGGGCGTGGTGAAGCGCAACAATCCCATCCGCGTGCTGCGTGACAACGTGGTGATCTTCGAGGGCGAACTCGAATCCCTGCGCCGTCACAAGGAGGACGTCATGGAGGTCAAGGCCGGTACCGAATGCGGTATTGCGGTGAAGAACTACAACGACGTCAAGCCGGGTGACCAGATCGAGGTGTTCGAGCGCACCGAGGTACAGCGCGAGCTGTAATCCCGGAGCAGAGGAAAAGGCAGCATGAAGGAATTCAACCGTGCCGATCGCGTCGGTGCCCAGATGCAGCGCGAGCTCGCGCTGCTGCTGCGGGACGAGGCCAAGGATCCGCGCCTGTCCGAGGTGACCCTGCAGGAGGTGCGGGTCACCCGCGATCTCTCCCATGCCAAGGTCTATTTCACCGTGCTGGACAAGGACGAGGCGCCCTGGTTCACCGAGATTCTCGGTCACGCCGCCGGTTTCCTGCGCCGCCGCCTGGGGCAGATCATGAAACTTCGCACCATTCCCGAACTGCACTTCGTCTACGACAAGTCCATCGAGGAAGGGCAGCGGCTCTCGGCGCTCATCGAAAAGGCGGTGGCCAGTGACCACCGGGAAGAGGAAGATGGGTAGGCGCCGGCGGCCGCAGGGCCGAAACGTCAGCGGCATCCTGCTGCTCGACAAGCCCCTGGGCATCACTTCCAATGCCGCGCTGCAAGAGGTAAAACGCCTCTACAGGGCGCGCAAGGCGGGCCATACCGGCAGTCTCGATCCGCTGGCCACCGGCATGCTGCCCGTCTGCCTGGGCAATGCCACGCGGATCTCCGCCTTTCTGCTGGACGCGGACAAGGAGTACCGGGTGCGGGTGAAGCTGGGCGAGACCACCACCACCGCCGATGCCGAGGGCGAGGTGATCGAGCGCCATGCGGCCGATCACATCGGTCGCGAGGATGTACTGCGGGTGCTGCCGGACTTCACCGGCGAGATCCAGCAGTTGCCGCCCATGTACTCGGCAGTGAAGCACAAGGGCGAACGGCTCTACAAGCTGGCCCGGGAGGGTATCGAGGTGGAGCGTGAACCGCGCACCATAACCATCCACGCGCTGGAACTGCTCGAGTTCGACAACCCGGAGATGGAGCTGCGGGTACACTGTTCGAAAGGCACCTACGTGCGCACCCTGGCCGAGGACATCGGCAAGGCACTGGGCGTGGGTGCCCACGTCATCGGCCTGCGCCGCACGCGGGTGGGTCCCTACGAGGAAACGGGGATGATCACCCTGGAGCAGCTGGAACGCATCGCGGAGGAGTCGGGGACCGCGGGCCTGGACGAGCTGCTGCTGCCCCTGGATACGGGGCTGGCCCAGTGGCCCGAGGTGCATCTCGGCGCCGATTCCACTTTCTACATCAAGCAGGGGCAACCGGTAATGGTGCCACGCGCACCCACCGAAGGCTGGGTGCGCATCTACGATGTGGACGATCGGTTCATCGGCGTGGGCGAGATCGACGATGACGGTCGCGTCGCCCCGCGACGCATGTTGGCCAATTGAGGTCAAATATAGGATAATTCATTTTTCATGGCTGGGTATTCTCCCGGCCTTTTGTGTTGGTCGTACCCGGTTCCGTCTGAACTCATTGTCGGATGGAACCTTATCAATCATCCTGAAGATAGGAGAAAGACAATGGCAATGAGCGCAGAGATCAAGAAACAGATCGTTGAAGAGTATGGAAAGAACCCCAACGATACGGGTTCCACCGAGGTGCAGGTGGCGCTGCTCACCTGGCGCATCAACGATCTCACCCCCCATTTCAAGGAGCACAAGAAGGATCATCACTCCCGCCAGGGACTGATCCGCATGGTCAACTCCCGCCGCAAGCTTCTCGACTACCTCAAGGCAAAGGATGTCGACCGTTACCGTGACCTGATCAAGCGTCTCGGCCTGCGTCGTTAATTCCCCCACAGTGTAAGGATTTCCAAGTGACAGCAATAAAGAAAGAGTTTCAGTTCGGCGACCAGAAAGTGACGCTGGAGACGGGCGAGATCGCCCGCCAGGCAGATGGTGCAGTGATGATCAACATGGGCGACACCGTGGTGCTCTGCACCGTGGTGGGTTCCAAGGATGCCATCGAGGGTCGGGACTTCTTCCCGCTCACCGTGGACTACCAGGAAAAGACCTATGCGGCGGGCAAGATCCCCGGCGGCTTCTTCCGCCGCGAGGGGCGTCCCTCCGAGAAGGAGATCCTGGTCTCCCGCCTCATCGACCGCCCCATCCGCCCGCTTTTCCCCAAGGGCTTCACCAACGAGGTGCAGGTGATCTGTACCGTCATGTCCCACAACCCCTACGTGGATCCCGAGATTCCCTCGCTCATCGGTACCTCTGCCGCGCTGGCCATCTCCGGACTGCCGTTCCAGGGCCCCATCGGGGCGGCACGCGTGGGTTACAAGGACGGTGAGTACCTGCTCAATCCACCGGGCACCGGCCTGAGTGAAGTGACCGACCTGGACCTGGTGGTGGCCGGAACGGCCGATGCCGTGCTGATGGTGGAATCGGAAGCGCGTGAACTCTCCGAGGAAGTGATGCTCGGCGCCGTGCTCTTCGGCCACGAGCAGATGCAGGTGGCCATCCAGGCCATCCAGGAGCTGGCCGCTGAAGTGGGCAAGGAGCCCTGGCCCTTCGAAGCGCCCGTGGAGGACGAAAAACTGGCTGCGGCGGTGGCCGAGATCGCCGAAAGTGCCATCACCGAGGCCTATACCATCAGCGACAAGATGGAGCGCTACGGTCGCCTGGACGAGATCAAGGCCGAGGTGATCGAGAAGCTCTGTGGCGGTGACGAGCCCGAGTGGAGCGAAGACCAGGTCAAGGGTGCCCTGGACAAGCTGAAGAAGAAGATCGTGCGCAGCCGCATCCTGGCAGGTGAGCCGCGCATCGACGGTCGTGACACCAGGACGGTGCGGCCCATCAGCATCAAGACCGGCCTGCTGCCGCGTACCCACGGCTCGGCGCTGTTCACCCGCGGTGAGACCCAGGCGCTGGTGGTCACCACCCTGGGTACCGAGCGCGATGCGCAGATCGTGGATGCGCTGGATCGCTCCTACCGCGAGAACTTCATGCTGCACTACAACTTCCCGCCCTTCTGCGTGGGTGAGACCGGTCGCGTGGGCAGTCCCAAGCGGCGCGAGATCGGCCATGGCCGCCTCGCCAAGCGCGGTGTGCTGGCGGTGATGCCCACCATCGAGGAGTTTCCCTATTCCATCCGCGTGGTCTCCGAGATCACCGAGTCCAACGGTTCCTCCTCCATGGCCTCGGTGTGCGGCACCAGCCTGTCGCTGATGGATGCCGGCGTGTCCATCAAGGCGCCGGTTGCCGGCGTGGCCATGGGCCTGATCAAGGAGGGTGACGACTTCGCCGTGCTCACCGACATCCTCGGCGACGAGGATCACCTCGGCGACATGGACTTCAAGGTGGCTGGCACCAGGAACGGAGTCAACGCACTGCAGATGGACATCAAGATCCAGGGCATCACCCGCGAGATCATGGAGATCGCCCTCAGCCAGGCCAAGGATGGACGCATGTTCATCCTCGGTGAGATGAACAAGGCCATCGAGTCACCCCGCGAGGAGATGTCCGAGCATGCGCCGCGCATCATCTCCTTCCGCATCCATCCCGACAAGATCCGTGACGTCATCGGCAAGGGCGGTGCCACCATCCGCTCCATCACCGAGGAGACCGGTGCCACCATCGACTTGGACGACAGTGGCCTGGTGAAGATCTTCTCCGTGGACAAGGCGGCCGGCGAGCTGGCGCGTAAGCGCGTGGAGCTGATCACAGCCGACGTGGAGGTGGGCAAGGTCTATGAGGGCAAGGTGGCCAAGATCATGGATTTCGGTGCCTTTGTCAACATCCTGCCCGGCAAGGACGGACTGGTGCACATCTCCCAGATCAGCGACGAGCGGGTCGAGAAGGTGAGCGACAAGCTCTCCGAGGGAGACGTGGTGAAGGTCAAGGTGCTGGAGGTGGACAAGCAGGGCCGCATCCGCCTGAGCATGAAGGCGGTCGGCGAGAACGAATAGCCGCCTGCATCAGGACCATCGGACGGGGCCTCGTGCCCCGTTTTTCGTGGGTGCGGAACAATCCGGTTATACTTGAACGCCCGTCCACTTCATCAGCAGGAAACGCCATGAAGTTCGTTCATTCCATCGTCGTGTCATTCGTATTTCTCTTGCAAGGCAGCGCAGTCGCCGGCGATTCTGTTCTCGAACAGATCGAGGCCGGGGTCAAGGCGTACAAGGCCGGCGAGTACAAGCAGGCCATCACCGAGCTGAACTTCGCCATCGCCGAGATCCAGTCCAGGATCGACGAGGTGGCCAAGCAGGTTCTGCCGGATCCCCCGCTGCCCGCCATGGAGAGCGAAGCGAAGGCGGGTAGTCCCCGGTAGCCGCGAGGCGACACGGGATACCCGACGTGCCGAAGGCGCCAAAGGGGATCCCAAGGGAGCATCCGAACGCGGCGT
>QNZQ01000093.1 GCA_003972985.1 Gammaproteobacteria bacterium
GCCGGTTTCGGTGTCTCAGACAAAGAGCGAAGCCCATTTTGGGTGGAGCAGTTGGCATCAAAACCGGTGAAAAGGGCTGGGAAAGCATCATCTCGGGCAAATTTCGCCGGAATGGTGTGAATGTTCGAGGGAAGTCACGGATTCAGGAATTGGTTTGGGATTATTCCTTCATTTATCCCATCCGAATCGGTGTTTGAACTTACGACGCCTTATAGAACCAGTAACAAAGCACTCGTGAACTTCTGGAGTAAAGTCAGGAATATCGATGATGATATAGCGGAAGTCATTGTTAAAAACGGATATTCGAGCGTTCTCAGTGAGGCTCTTTTCGAATCCCATGGGGATGATGAAATAATTCTTTGCCTGAACTACGATGGCCTTTATGGGATCAATAACGTCAATCGATTTCTGCAGAGTGGTAACAAGCGGGCAGCGACCACTTGGAGGGGGTCTATATACAAGGTTGGTGACCCGGTATTATTCTATGAATCTGAGAGATTCCATCCGGTAATCTACAATAATTTGAAAGGACAGATTGTCGGAATCGAGCTTGATCCCAATTGGATTAGGTTTGATGTTGAGCTTGATAGGGCGGTCAGTAAGTTTGATGTAGACGGTCAAGATCTTGAATGGGTTGAGGGTTCAACTGTTCGCTTCAAAGTGTATGACCGAAATGCAAGCGACGACGATGATGATTCGCTGAACATCACGGTGCCATTTCAGGTGGCTTACGCCGTTTCAATTCATAAGGCACAGGGTCTCGAATATGACTCCGTCAAGATCGTGATCACTGATGCTAATGAAGAAGACATTACACACAACATATTCTACACTGCCATAACTCGGGCACGTGATCGTCTGCAAATCTTCTGGACACCAGAGACACAGCAGAAGGTGCTACAGAATCTTAGACACAACGCTAACTCAAAAGACATCGCCCTTCTAAAAAGCCGTCGTGGCCTTGTATCGGTTAACGGATGAGCAGGACTTCGAAAGAACAAGCCAGAAAAGAACCCCAGTCGGACAATCTTGATCAGAACTGGAATACTTCACCTTTCCCAACCAATATTTCACACTTCTTGTTTTGCCCGCGTTTCTTGCCCGGATATCCTTCGCGGTGGTTGCGCATGAGCAGGCTCAGGGTGGAGGCTTCGGCAGCTCCAGCCAGCTGTCGAGCACGCGGTGGACTTCGTCGATGCCGGTGCGCTTGAGGGCGGAGAAGAGTTGGGCGCTGAACCGGCCATCCATGGTCTTCAAGGTTTTTTTCACCTTCAGCAGCGAGGCGGAGGCAGGGCCACGCTTGAGCTTGTCCGCCTTGGTGAGCAGCACGTGCGTCGGCAGGTCCATGTGGCCGGCCCACTCGAGCATCTGCAGGTCGAATTCCTTGAGAGGGTGGCGCACATCCATGAGCAGGATCAGCCCCTTGAGGCAGCGCCGCTTTTCCAGGTACTCGGCCAGGTTCTCCTGCCAGGCCTTCTTGACCTTCACCGAGACCTTGGCGTAGCCGTAGCCGGGCAGGTCCACCAGGCGCCGCTGTTCGTCCAGCTCGCAGAAGTTGATGAGCTGGGTGCGCCCCGGGGTCTTGCTCACCTTGGTGAGCCCCTTGTGGTCGCAGATGGCGTTGATGGCCGAGGATTTGCCGGCGTTGGAACGGCCTGCGAAGGCCACCTCGTACCCTTCATCGGGCGGGCACTGGTGGAGCCTGGCCGCGCTGGTGAGGAAACGGGCCTGGCGGTAGAAAGGGCTGCTCATTCCCGTTTCCAGGTCCCCGATTTGCCACCCGACTTCTCTTCTAGGCGCACCTGGTCGATGACCATGCCGCGGTCCACCGCCTTGCACATGTCGTAGATGGTGAGCAGGGCCACCTGGGTGGCGCAGAGCGCTTCCATCTCCACGCCGGTCTGGCCACGGGTCTCCACCCGGGAGGTGCAGCGGATGAGTTTTTCCGATGCATCGGGCTCGAAGTCGATGGCCACCTTGGTCAGGAAGAGGGGGTGGCACAGGGGCACCAGGTCGGAGGTTTTCTTGGCTGCCATGATGCCGGCGATACGGGCGATACCCAGCACGTCGCCCTTCTTGTGGCCCCCTTCGAGGATCAGCTTCAGGGTTTCGGGCTGCATGCGGATCAGGCCCGAGGTGATGGCCACGCGGTGGGTGGAGTCCTTGTCCCCAACGTCCACCATGTGGGCCTGGCCCTGGTTGTCGAAATGGGTGAGTTCGCTCATGCCCGCTCCCGGTCGAATTCGATGGACTTGGAGACCTCGTGTACCTTGAACTCCATGGTGTCCAGGTCGCCCAGCACCCAGGTGGCCTTGGGTTTGCCCACGCCGCCCACGGTGCCGGGATTCACCAGCCAGGTCTGGCCGCCCCTTACGTTGGGCAGTGTCTGGATCTCCACCTTGTGGCTGTGGCCGCAACAGACCAAGTCCCAGTCGCCGGTGGCGGCCATGGCGTGGGCGTAATGGGGGTAGTGGACCAGGAAGATGCGCCGGCCGCCCAGCTCGATGCCGGCATCCATGCCGTGGTAACGGATGACGCCGCCGGGCTTGTGGCTGAGGCGGGTGAGGGCATAGAGGTCGCCGGTGTTGTTGCCGTGGATCACGTGCACTGGCAGGCCGAAGGGCTCGATTCTGCCCAGGGTGCTGGGTGCCACCACGTCGCCACAGTGGAGCACCGCTTCGGCGCCCAGTGCCTTGGCGTCGGCTACCGCCGCCTCCAGCAGGGGAATGTGGTCGTGGCTGTCGGAAAGGATGCAGATTTTCATCGGTCAATGGTAACCCAGGCGCGGGTCAGGCTTCAGCCCAAATCGGGCGGGGCGCAGGGCCACGTCACCTAACTTGGGCAGGGCGGGCACCTGCTCGGAAAACCGCTGTGAATACGTCCATGCACGCTCTGCGTCGGCGTCCCTGCCTCCGAAGTTTTCCGATCAGGCACCCGCCCTGCTTTTCAACCACTTATAGCTTTATGACATCATCCTGGGGCGGGGTGCCGCTCCTGCCGGGGCTGGGGTCATGGCAGCGACGCCGCGCCGGATTCAGAAGTGGGGCTTCTCCGGTGCCTTGTCAAACATCTTAAGGGAGTTGAGAATCTCTTCGCGGGCCGCCTCGACGCCTTCCCAGCCCTGCACGCGCACCCATTTGCCCTCGTCCAGGTCCTTGTAGTGTTCGAAGAAGTGGGCGGTACGGTCCATCAGCTCCTTGGGCATGTCCGCCAGGTCCTTGATGTGGCTCCAGCGGTCGCTCACGTCGTCGGCGGGTACCGCCATCACCTTGGCGTCGTCACCCGATTCATCGGTCATCTTCAGCACCGCCACGGGGCGACAGCGGATTACCGATCCGGGGATCAGGGGGAAGGCTGTGGGCACCAGCACGTCGCAGGGGTCGCCGTCGTCGGAAAGGGTGTGGGGGATGTAGCCGTAGTTCACGGGATAGCGCATGGCGGTGCGCAGGATGCGGTCCACGAACATGGCGCCCGACTCCTTGTCCACCTCGTATTTCACCGGTTCCGCGTTGGCAGGAATCTCGATGATGACGTTGATGTCGTCGGGTGGGTTTCTGCCGCTGGTTACTCGGTCCAGGATCATGTTCTCTCTCCGTTTGTTGTGTTTTAGGGTTGTCGTGCTTCTTTGCCGGTTTTTTGTTCGGCGCGGGGACGCGCCTCCTACAATTGCGGTAGGAGCGGCGTCCTCGCCGCGAACCCCGGTTGTCGTCCGCCACAGAGACGCGGGTCACCTGCGACGCAGGGCCGAATAATCCTCTCCCGGCCGTAGGTCGAACCGTGCCTCCAGGTCGTATTCCCGGATCAGCTGGTCCACCGCGTCCTGGCCATGTACCAGCTGCACCTCGGCCAGAATCATGCGCACCGAGTTGCGATTGTAGCCGCTGGTGAACTGGAGCTGGATCTCGATGAGTTCCCGGGCGCGTTCGATCTTCATGGACTTGGAAACGAAAAAGGCCGGCCCGAGGGCCGGCCTGCCGGATCAGATTTCGAAGTCTGCCAGCTTGCGCGGCACGGCCACCCCCTTCAGGGTGACGTACTTCGGCATGCCGTTGTCGTCGTAGGGAGGATAGGCCTCGCCCTGGATCAGCGGGTAGAGGTACTCCTTGCAGGCGTCGGTGATGCCGAAGCCGTCCTCGGTGATGTACTCCATGGGCATCATCTTCTCCACGTTGGCCACCTCGCTCAGGGGCGCCTCTCCGATGCTCCACTTGTAGGGCGAGGAGGACTCGCGCACCACGGTGGGCATGATGGAGTTGTGGCCCTTCAGCGCCAGTTCGACGGCGGCCTCGCCCAGGGCGTAGGCCTGGTCCACGTCGGCCTTGGAGGCCAAGTGACGGGCGGCGCGCTGCAGGTAGTCGGCCACGGCCCAGTGGAACTTGTAACCCAGGGCATCCTTGATCATGTTGGCCACCACGGGCGCGGCGCCGCCCAGCTGGGCATGACCGAAGGAGTCACGGGTGCCCTGCTCGGCGAGGAAGCGGCCGTCGGGCCAGTGAGTGCCCTCGGAGACCACCACGGTGACGTAGCCGAACTTCTCCACTTTTTCCTTCACCGTGGCGAGGAACTTCTCCTGGTCGAATTCCACCTCGGGGAAGAGAATCACCACCGGGATGCCGTAGTCCTCGATGAGGCCGCCGGCCGCGGCGATCCAGCCGGCGTGACGCCCCATCACCTCCAGGACGAATACCTTGGTGGAGGTCTTGGCCATGGAGCGTACGTCGAAACTGGCCTCCAGGGAGGAGACGGCGATGTACTTGGCCACCGAGCCGAAGCCGGGGCAGTTGTCGGTAATGGGCAGGTCGTTGTCCACGGTCTTGGGCACGTGGATGGCCTGCACCGGGAACCCCATCTTTTCCGAGAGCTGGGACACCTTGTAGCAGGTGTCGGCGGAGTCGCCACCGCCGTTGTAGAAGAAATAGCCGATGTTGTGCGCCTTGAACACTTCGATGAGCCGCTCGTACTCGCGCTGGTTCTCTTCCAGGCTCTTGAGCTTGTAGCGGCAGGAGCCGAAGGCACCCGAGGGGGTGTGCTTGAGGGCGGCGATGTCCTCGGACGACTCCTGGTTGGTGTCGATGAGGTCCTCGGTGAGGGCGCCGATGATGCCGTTGCGTCCGGCATAGACGTTGGCGATCTTGTCCGGGTGCTTGCGGCAGGCTTCGATGACGCCGCAGGCAGAGGCGTTGATTACGGCGGTGACGCCGCCGGACTGGGCATAGAAAGCATTCTTGGCTGTCATGAGATCTCCTTGAGTTTGCTCTGGATTTGATTGGAATTCGTTGTTTTCATTCGATATCGCCGCGTTCCCTGGCTTCGTGGTCGGCCTGCGCCTGGAGCAGGGAGACCATGCATTCGCTCAGGTCGTCGTATTCGTGCACGCCGGTGCCGTACTGCTGGTAGCCCCGGTAGAAGAACTGGCAGCGGTAGCGGCGGTCGCCGGTCTTCATAATGACGAAGTTGCAGCCGCCGTGGTTCCAGTACACCACCGGGCAGTTGGTCAGCTCGCGGTCCGCGGGCGAGAGGCGGATCTCGGCGTCCGCGTATTCGAAGAGGACGTCCTCGTTGTAGCGTTCCTTGAGGGTGGTCTTGATGATCCACTCTTCGCTCTTGCCAAAATCGGGGATGGTCGTCATGAGGCGTTCGAAAACCTGCTCCACAAGGGTATGGGAATGGTCAAAAATCGCAGAAAATCATGAGCTTTGGCTGTGCCTGATTTGACATCAGGGGGCAACTGCGATTAGTTTAGGCCCAAATGGCCGATGATCCGGTCAATCTGCCGATTATACAGTAAATGGCCAAAAGGAAAATCAGTGGTCAGCAGCCTCGCTGAAGTCCGAGTCTTGATACAGATCCGAAGGAATAATCATCTATGCGAATCATCCTGATGGGGCCCCCTGGGTCGGGAAAATCCGTTATCGCCCGGAAAATAACAGAAAAATACGGTTTTCCCGTGGTCACCATGGAAGACGTGGCGGAAGAGCTCTCGGCCATGGCCAGCGAGGAAGACGAAATCGGGCGCATGGCCCGGGAGTCCATAAGCTCGGGGCGGGTTTCCGACGATGTCTGCAATACGGTGCTCAAGCGGGTGCTGGCCAAGGACGAGCTGGCCAGCGGCTACGTGCTGCTGGGCTATCCCAAGGATGCCTCCCAGGCCGAGGTGCTCTACAGCGCCATGCGCCAGGCGGGGCGTCCCATCGACCTGGTGCTGATGATCGATATCGATCGCGACGAACTGATGGAGCGCCGGGTTGGGCGCATCGACTGCGACAGCTGTGGTGCCCAGTACAACCTCTATGTCAATCCGCCCATGGTAGAAGGGGTCTGCGACCTGTGTGGCGCCCGGGTGAGCCGCAGGCCCAGGGGCTACGAGGAGAACATTGCCAACCAGCTGCGCGAATACGACGTGAACATGCAGCCCATCCTGGAGTTCTACCAGAATCAGGGCATCCTGCGGCACGTGGATGGCAACGGTACCGAGGAGCAGCTCTGGGAGAATGTGCGAAAAGCCATCGATACCACCACGCCCGCCCAGGTCGAGCTCCTGAGAGAGCAGGCGGAAGCCGGCCAGGCTGCGGAGAAAGGGAAGGGCAAGGCGGCAAGGAAACCCGCACGAAAAAAAGCGGCCCCGGAAAAGAAAGCGACCACCACGAAGAAGGCGGCAAAGAAAAAGGCTGCGCCGGCCAAAAAGGCACCCGCCAAAAAGAGCGTTGCCAAGAAAACGGCCAAGAAAAAGGTTACCAAGAAGGCCGCCACGAAAAAGAAGGTGGTGAAAAAGGCTCCGGCGACGAAAAAGGTGGCCAAGAAAGTGGCGAAGAAAAAGGCCGCGCCGGCCAAAAAGACGCCCGCCAAGAAGAGCGTTGCCAAGAAAACGGCCAAGAAAAAGGTTGCCAAGAAGGCCGCTGCGAAGAAGAAGGTGGTGAAAAAGGCTCCGGCAAAGAAAAGGGCCACCACGAAAAAGGTGACCAAGAAGAAAATGGCCAAAAAAGCGACGAAAAAGCGCTGATTTTCCCGGCAGGAGCAGGTATCCGCCTTGCTTCAAGTAAGATGGTGTAGTCCTGGCGTGGCATATCGAATGTGCGGGTGCTACTGACCTTACCGGTGCGGCAACTCGTAGATGGTGACGTCGTGTCTGCCCGTGCCGCTACTCCAGGTTTTCTTTTCTTTCCCATCCAGCCTTGCAGCCAGCGCGCCGTCAGGATGGCGTACGAAGGCGTACCCGAAACGGTCGAGGCGGCTCTTTCCCGGCCGGAAGCGCTCGAACCGGAGCGCCTTGCCTCCTGCCTTCTCCGCGTAGTAGTCCAGTCGGGTGGTTTCATAGTCGGTGATCACCCGGCTTCCGGGAGGAAGGTGCTCTGCGGCCCAGCGGGCAGCCTCCGTGATGTAGGGCTTTTGGGTGGAACTGTTGATCAGGCTGTCTGCCGCAAGGCCCAGCAGCGACAGGAAGACCGCGACCGCCAGCCAGGCGGGCACCTGCCTGCGGCGGTAGCGCTGCCAGAACTCGTCCAGTGCAAAGACAGCCACGGGCAGCAGCAGGAGCCCCAGTGCCATGGTGTAACGGGAGACCATGACGAAGTGCTGGCTGCCGTGGATGAACAGTACCAGCAGGCTGGTGGCAGCGTAGGGGACCATCAGCCTGGCGTAATCGTCGGGCAGCCTCGGCGCGGGAAACCAGCCGCGCAAGAGGATGATGAAGGTCACTGGCCAGGAGAGGCTTTCCGCCAGGTCCTTGGCGATGGAGAGCAGCACGGCAAAGTAGAGCACCAGCACGGAACTGCTCTTGGAAAGATCGGGCAGCAGGGCGTCACGCAGTTTTTCCGCCTTCCGGGGGACCTGCACGGTGAAGATCTCCAGCAGCTGCTGGCTGTTGGCCAGGAGTTTCGTCAGGCGGTTGCCGGCACCGCCATCCAGCAGCACCGCCAGGAGGAGCAAAACCAGGCCTATGGCTACAGGCAGACAAGCCATCGCCGTTTCGCGGAGTCGCTGTTTCCAGGGCACGGGGCGCAACGCCAGCCCCAGGGGCATAAGTGCCAGGAAGGCGATTCCTTCGATGCGAAACAGGGTGGCGACGCCCATGAAGAGATTCCACAGCAGCAGCGATCGCCAGGAAAAGTTCCGCAGCAGTCGCAGGTAATAGAGCATGGCCACCAGGGTGAAGGCCCAGTAGCCGTGGTCGCGGATGATCTCCGCCCGGTTGCCGTTCAGGTAGGGAAGAATCAGGATGAGGAGGGCGGCCCAGACGAACGTGCTGTGCTTGCCGCCCAGTTCGCCCACGAAGCGCAGAAAGGCCAGGACCAGCAACAGGTCCAGCAGCAGGTTGACGGCATAGGCTGCCTGCTCCGGCTCGAGGCCGCTGATCGCCGAGGTCCAGCCGATGAGCTTGGAGTAGAAGAGCCAGTTGCCGATCCAGCGGATGGCCTCGGCATCGCCTTCGATGGCACGCAGGTAGAGAACGCCGTCGTGGTTGATCAGGTCGTTCTGCCAGATGGCCAGGAGACTCAGCAGCACGCTGGCGAGCGCCGCCAGGCCGTAGACGCTCAAAATGCCGTTCGCCCCAATGGGTGCAGGCTCTGGAGTGGCATCGCGGGACCGCGCAGGTCGGGTCATTTGGCGTGGTGGTTCCTGGGTAAGGTTGGGCAGGGCGGGTATAATCGAACTTCGACCCCACGATCACGGTCAATCCTAGTATGCAACCGGTCATCCTGGCAACGGGCCTGCAGAGCAGCGGCTCGACCCTGCTCTCCTGGTGTTTCCTGCAGCGCCCCGACATGGACGGCACCCTGGATGGCGATTGCGATCTGATCCCCTTGCCACCGGAAGGCGTGGTTACCCCCTATCTCTGGTACAAGACCACCATCAGCAGTTTCGACCTCGAGGAGCAGATCCGGCTGTTGGAGGACGAGGGCCGGCAGGTACGACCGCTGCTGGTGACACGCGACGTGCGCGCCGTGTGGATCTCCCTGATGCGGAAGCCCTACGGGCGTGGTGCTTGCAGTGACTGGGCTGAGTGTGGTGTGTGCAATGACTGGCTTGATTTGGCTGAATGTGGTGCGTGCAGCGACTGGCCCAGTGTGACTTGGTTTGGCATGTGCACTGACTGGCCCAGTGTGGCCAAGTGTGATGTGTGCAGTGACTGGCCCAGTGTGGTTGAGTATGGTGCATGCCAAGACAGGCCCAGTGTAGCTGAGTGTGGTGCAGGCAAT
>QNZQ01000054.1 GCA_003972985.1 Gammaproteobacteria bacterium
CGGTGTGTAGCCGCAACGAGCTTGCGATGTTGTGGCGGAACGCCGGGTGACCAGGACGTCCGGGGCACCAATGAGTTGTCGAAGATCGAGTCGATTTTGGGGACTTGGATGTCCCAAAATCTTTCACGAGATCGAAGACTCGCTTGTCGGAAAGACAAAAATGCGATTTTGTCTTTCCTCCATTTTCATTGACTCATGGTCATTGAAAATGGCCGCACATCCTTGTGCGGCAACCAGGCTGCCGAAAATGGTGTTTTTCGACAGCCTGTCAAGGGCTGGGGAAGGGGGAATTCCCCTCAGATCCTTCATCATCATGAACAGAACAGGAAAAGGGCATGTCTCTGGAGACAGAAATCAAACCGTTGCCGAGCTATCGGCAGAAAGCCGTATCCGAAGAATTCGCAGTCTACTGCGAGGCCGTATTCGAAAGGCGCCGTAATTCCGAGGAGGATTTCGACGAGGCAGCCTATCGCGAGGCCATGGAGCTGGCGCTGGCACGCCTGCGCAAACTCGAAGAAGAGGGGCTGGCATGATCATCAACAGCGTCAGGGCGAAAAACGTACTCAAGTATGCCGAGCTCGAGATCGAAAGCGTGCCGGGAGAGGGCATCATCGCCATCAGTGGCGAGAACGAGTCGGGCAAGAGTTCCATCGGTGAAACCATCTGCTTTGCACTCTTCGGCAGGACCTTTTCCCTGGACGAGGAGCACCTGCAGAAAGTGCTGCGCTGGGGTGAGAACCGCTGCTCGGTGATCCTCGAGTTCACCGTGGACGGAACCCGCTACCAGCTGGGCCGCTTTCTCGACCGCGACGGTAACCACGGTGCCCGGCTGGCGCTGGCGGAGAAGCCCGACGAGACCCTCGCCCGCGGCGTCACCTCGGTGGCCGACAGGCTCTTCGAGATCCTGGGCTACGAGTTCGACGAGTTCGTCGAGTCCTTCTACCTGGCCCAGCGTGAGATCACCACACCACACCCGCACAGCGTGGCGGTGAAGATCATGGCGGGCGTGGCGCCGCTGGAGCAGGTCTCCTCCGAGTTCGAGGAGGAGATCGCCAAGTTCGAGGAGATGCTGGACGAGATCGAGGCGGAAGCCGAAGCGCTGCGCCAGGAGCAGGAGGAGCTGGACTTCCAGGAGGGGCTGCTGGTCACCCTCGAGGATCGGAAGAACGCACTGGAAGCCGAGGTGGCCGCCAACAAGGAGCGCGTGTCCGCCCTGGAGCACGCCATCGATACCTACGAGCGGGACTACCCGCTGATCCGCAGGGCCGAGGGCAAGCGCGGGCGGGCGCGTTTCTGGCGTTTCGTCACCTTCGTGCTGGCGCTGGTGGCCGCGGGAACCTGGGGGCTGCTCAGTCAGGGGGGCGATCTGCCCCAGTCCCGGCAGCTGCTCCAGTTGCTGCAGCAGCAGGT
Organism: Gammaproteobacteria bacterium; assembly: GCA_003972985.1. Classification (GTDB taxonomy): domain Bacteria; phylum Pseudomonadota; class Gammaproteobacteria; order Chromatiales; family Chromatiaceae; genus Thiolapillus. Next base: position 1,411 of record QNZQ01000054.1, read on the forward strand.
CACGGGCTGGCAGGATGCCTGGATTCCCTACATCGGCGTCGGCGCCATCGTGCTCGGGGTGCTCATGTTCTTCTTCTGGATGCGCGTCTCCTACCACAACCGCCGTGCCCAGGAGCTGCGCGCGGAAACGGCGGAGCTGCCCAGGGCGATGGAGGCGGCGCGTGCCATCGGCCCGCTGCCGGCCGAATCGTCGCCAGGCGATGGGGAGGAAGATGCGCCCCGGTCGCCGGATGAACAGGCGGCAGGAACAGTTCAACGTTACGACGAAGCCGACTACGCGCGACTGCTGCCGCGGGTCGAGGCAGTGGAAGCGACTCCTGCCCAGCTGCGCGAATACGCGGAGCGGGAGCTGACCTGGCTCAGGGAGCAGATCGCCGCCAAGGAGGCGCTGCTGAATAAGCTGGACCAGGAGGTGGACCAGGAGCTGGAGCGGGTTCGCCAGATGGCACGTCTCACCGAGGTGATCGACGGGCTGGAGAAGAAGGAAGACGAGATCCGCGCCGGTCAGGAGAAGCGCAGGAAGGCCATCGAGCTGCTGCAGGGGGCTTCCGCCGACCTCTCCAACGACTTCAACCGGGAGATCCGCGACCTGGTGGCACGCACGCTGCCCATCTTCACCCAGGGCCGCTACGAACACCTGCGCATCGATCCCGACCTGAGCGTACGGGTCTTCTCCAGCGACAAGCACGACTTCATGGACCTGGACGAGGTCTCCAGCGGTACCCAGCGCCAGATCATGCTGGCGCTGCGCCTGGCGCTCTCCCAGAAGCTGATGAACCGCAAGGTGGAGGGGAAGCAGTTCGCCTTCCTCGACGAGCCCTTCGCCTTCTTCGACGAAGAGCGCACGCGTTATGCGCTGAAGGCACTCTCCGGGCTGAGCGAGAACCTGAGCCAGATCTGGATCGTGGCCCAGGACTACCCCGAGGGAACCGACGTGGAGTTTGCCATGGCGATCCGCTGCAGTCGGGATATCGATACCCTGAAGGAAGCCCAGGTCGTCTCTCCCCACGAGGAAGGATAGGTCAGGTTTGCCGCCGGTAACCCCGGCGGGCGATCAGTGCCGCGCCGTAGGCGGCTTCGGCGTGCCGGGCCCTGTGCACCGGGGTGCCGAGAACCCGTTGGCGGATCCCCTGCCAGGCCGGGTTTTTCGCCCCGCCGCCGCTGCTGAGCACCTGCCTGGGCCAGGGGGCGCCCAGCGCTTCGAGGCGGCGGTAGGCCAGCTTCTCTATGTTGGCTATCCCTTCCAGCAGTCCCTGCAGAAAGCGGACCCTGTCCCGGGGCACGGGACGCATCCTGGGCTCGAGGTCCGGGTCGTTGAAGGGAAAGCGTTCGCCCGGCGCAGGCAGTGGGTAATAGTCGAGACAGAGCCGGCGCCCGGGCACGATGCGTTCGCTCAGCCGTGCGATCTCCCTGTCGCTGAAGAACTGCCTCAGCACCCGTCCCCCGCTGTTGGAGGCCCCGCCGGCGAGCCAGTGATCGAAGATACGGTGGCTGTAGATGCCGTATTGCGACGCAGCGAGCGGCCGCTCAAGGAGTACCTTGGTCACCAGGGTGGAGCCCAGCGAAGTCAGCGCATCCCCGGGCTGCGTCAGGCCGGCGGCCAAGGCAGCCGCGGTGCTGTCGGTGGTGCCCGCCACCACCAGGCAGCCGCGGGGCAGGCCCGTTTCCCCGGCGGCGTCCTTTTGCAGGGGTTCCAGCGGCGTCCCGGCGGGAACGACGCGGTGCAGCAGGCCGGCGGGCAGGGCCAGTTCCTCCAGCCAGTCGGGCCAGGCCCGTCTCACCGGGTCGTAGCCGAGCTTGAGGCAGTTGTTCTCGTCACCCAGGTCGAAGCGCCCGCTCAGTCGCGCCGTTATCCATTCGGCCTGGTGCAGTACGCGAAGGTGCGGCCGGATCGCTCCCTGCGCCTTGAGCCACAGCAGTTTCGCCAGGCTGGAGGTGGGGCCCTGGACGGCCACTTCGGAAGGGACCAGCGTGCGCAGCAGCCGGGCCTGTTCCCGCGCACGCTGGTCGTCGTACATCAGCGCCGGGGTCACGGGGTTTCCGGTGCTATCCATCAGCAGCAGGCTCGCAGAAGTGCCGTCCACGGCGATGGCTGCCGGCAGGTGCCGATGGAGGAGTCCGGCGGAGAGTTTTCGCAGCACCGACAGGATGGCCTCCCACCAGTCGCCGGGATCCTGCTCCGATCCGCCCTCCGGGCTGCGGCGGCCGGCGGGCAGTGCCACGCTGGCGCCCGCCAGCTCCTTTCCCGCTTCGTCGATGGCCAGCGCCCGGCAGCCGGAGGTGCCGAGGTCGATGCCGACGAAGCAGGGAAGGGTCAAGGCAGGGTGACGGGGGCGTGGGGGGTCCAGTTGCGGGCGAGGTGTTCTGCCACCACGGTGGTGTAGATGCCGCCGCGCACGTTGAACTCCGCGGTGAGGCGCATGAAGCGGGGCTGGATCGCCCTTACCAGGTCGTCGAGAATGCGGTTGGTGACCGCTTCGTGGAAGGCGCCCTCGTCACGGTAGGACCAGACGTAGAGCTTGAGTGACTTGAGCTCGACGCAGAGGCGGTCGGGCACGTATTCGAAGTGCAGGGTGGCGAAGTCCGGCTGGCCGGTCTTGGGGCAGAGGCAGGTGAACTCGGGAACCCGGATGCGGATGGTGTAATCGCGGTCGGGCTGGGGATTTTCGAAGGTTTCCAGGTCTTTGCTGGGCTCGCTTGGCATGCCGTGTCACCGGTGGAGAGTAAACTGCAGGCCATTATAGGCCAGGGGAGGAAAGTTTTCTCCCGTAAAAACAATATTAGTCATGATAAACAGCAGGATACACAATATATTTGAAGTTGGTTGTTCGCTGCTCATCCACTTGTGCCGGCGCCCCCGATTCCTGTATCTTTGCGCCCCATGCGCCTGGAACAGATCAAGCTCGCCGGCTTCAAGTCCTTCGTCGATCCCACCAAGGTTCCCTTTCCCAGCAATCTCGTCGGGGTGGTGGGGCCCAACGGCTGCGGCAAGTCCAACGTCATCGACGCGGTGCGCTGGGTCATGGGCGAGAGCTCGGCGAAGATGCTGCGCGGCGAATCCATGGCCGACGTTATCTTCAACGGCTCCAGCGCGCGCAAGCCCGTGGGCGTGGCCAGTGTGGAACTGGTCTTCGACAACAGCGACGGTCGCGCCGGTGGGCAGTATGCCCAGTACGCCACCATCTCGGTGCGCCGCCAGGTGACCCGCGAGGGGCAGTCCACCTACTATCTCAATGGCGTCAAATGCCGCCGCCGCGACATCACCGATCTGTTTCTCGGCACCGGCCTGGGGCCGCGCAGCTACGCCATCATCGAGCAGGGAATGATCTCCCGCATCATCGAATCCCGCCCGGAGGAGCTGCGCGTCTACCTGGAAGAGGCCGCCGGCATCTCCAAGTACAAGGAGCGCCGGCGGGAAACCGAGAATCGCATCCGCCACACCCGCGAGAACCTGGAAAGGCTCACCGACCTGCGCGAGGAGATCGAGAAACAGCTGCGCCATCTCGAGCGCCAGGCGGCCACGGCGGAGAAGTACAAGACCCTCAAGGCCGAGGAGCGCGAAGTGAACGCCGAGCTGCTGCTGCTGCGCCTCAAGGCCATGGAGGAGGAGCTGGCGCAGAAGGACCGTGACATCGGCGAGCAGACCAACCGCTTCGAGGCCGCCGTGGCCGAACAGCGCCGCATCGAGGCCGAGATCGAGGCCCAGCGCGAAGCCCACCACGACGCCAACGAGGCCTTCAACGAGGTGCAGGGGCGTTTCTATGCTGTGGGCGCCGACATCGCCCGCCTGGAAGAGGCGATCCAGTACGCTCATGAATCGCGCAAGCGGCTCGAGGAGGAGTACCGCCGTGCCCGGGCGGCGCTGGAAGAGGCGCGCAGTCACCGCAGCCAGGACGAGAGCCGCCTGCAGGAGATGGCCCTGACGCTGATGCAGGACCAGTCCGAGCTGGAACTCGCCCGCCAGCGTGCCGACGAGCTGCAGGAGCGCGAAACCGCTGCCGAAGAGGCGATGCAGGCCTGGCAACAGGAGTGGGACGATTTCAACGCCCGCTCCACCGAGCCAGCCCAGGCGGCCCAGGTGGAGCGTGCGCTCATCAACCAGCTGGAACAGCAGGAGGGGCAGCTGCGCCGCCGCCTGGAGAAGCTGGAAGAGGAGAAGGGGCGGCTGGCGGACCTGCAGCTGCAGGCTGAGATCGCCGAACTCGAGGAGCGCGAGGCGGTCCAGCAGGAGCAGCTGGAAAGCCTTGCCGCAGCCCTGGAAGAGCTGGATGCGGCCATCCTGGAGAACCGCCAGAACCTCGAGGCGCAGCAGCAGGAGCTGGCCAACGCACGCGGCGAGCTGCAGACCGCCCGTGGCCGGCTTGCTTCGCTGCAGGCGCTGCAGCAGTCGGTGCTGGGCGAGGACGACCCCGAGTTCACGCGCTGGCTCGAAGCGGCCGGCCTGGCCGATGCCCCGCGCTTGCTGGAGCAGCTCCAGGTGGCGCCCCGCTGGCAGCAGGCGGTGGAGGCGGTGCTCGGCGGGCGGCTGCAGGGGCTGCTGGTGGAGCGGCTGGAGGCCTTCGGCGAGCGGCTCGGCGAGCTGGAGTCCGGTCACCTCAACCTCATCGAACAGGGAGGGGAGGCGGCCATCTCTCCCGGCTCCCTGGCCGAAGTGGTGGAGGGCCCGGCCAGTATCGTGCGGCTGCTGGGAACGGTGAAACGGGCCGATGACCTGGAGCAGGCGATGACCCTTTCCCGGCAGCTCTCTCCCGGTGAGCTAGCGGTGACTCCCGAGGGAATCTGCGTGGGTTCCGGCTGGCTCCAGCTGGAGCGCGGAGACGCCACCTCGGGCATGCTCGCCCGCGAGTCGGAGATCCGCGAACTGGAGGCCCGGGTGGCGGAACTGGCGCCCCGCGTGGACGAGCTGGAGCAGCAGCTGGGCGCCGGGCGCCAGTCCCTGGCCGAGCACGAACAGCGCCGGGGCGAACAGCGTCGCCTGCAGGAGCAGGCCGCGCGCGAGCTCGCCCAGCTCCAGTCGCGTCTTTCCGGCCGCAGGGCGCGTGCCGAACACATCCGCCAGCGCAGCGAAGCGCTGGCCCAGGAGCTGGAGGAGATCCGCCTCCAGCTCGCAGCGGACAAGGAGAAGATGGCCCAGGCACGCGAACGCCTGCACCGCGCCCTGGAGCAGATGGAGCAGTTCAGCCTGCAGCGCGAGCAGCTGGCGGCGCGCCGTGAACGGCTGCAGAGGGAGCTCGCCGACGCCCAGGAGACGGCGCGCCGCGCCCGCGCCGAGGCCCACCAGATCGCCCTGCGGGTGGAGTCGGTGCGCAGCACCGAGCAGTCCCTGCGCGATGCCATCGAGCGCATGCAGCAGCAGCTGGCGCAGTCGGAGGAACGTTGCGCGGCCCTGCAGGAGCAGCTCGAGGCGAGCGGTACCCCGCTGGAGGACCAGCAGCGGGAGCTGGAAGCGCTGCTGGAGAAGCGGGTGGCCGTAGAAGGTGAGCTCAGCGAGGCGCGCCGCAGGCTCGAAACCATCGACCACAGCCTGCGCGAGCTGGACCGGCAGCGCCACCAGGCCGAACAGCAGGTGCAGCAGCAGCGGGAGCGCCTCGACCAGGTGCGCCTTTCGCGCCAGGAGATCCTGGTGCGGAGCAGGACCCTGGAGGAGCAGCTGCAGCAGAGCGGCCTGTCACGCCAGGAGCTGGAGGCGCGGCTTCCCGGGGAGGCCGAAATCCAGGCCTGGCAGGAGCGTTCCGAGCAGCTGGCGCGGCGCATCCAGCGCCTGGGTGCCATCAACCTGGCGGCCATCGACGAGTTCAGGGAACAGAAAGAGCGCATGGAGTACATCGACGCCCAGCACGCCGACGTCACCCAGTCGCTGGAGACCCTGGAAGAGGCGATCCGCAAGATCGACCGCGAGACCCGCACCCGCTTCAAGGAGACCTTCGACAAGGTCAACGCCGGGCTCAAGGAGATGTTCCCCAAGCTCTTCGGCGGCGGCCATGCCTACCTGGAGCTGGTGGGCGACGATCCCCTGGACGCCGGCGTGGCCATCATGGCGCGGCCGCCGGGCAAGCGCAATTCCAGCATCCACCTGCTCTCCGGCGGCGAGAAGGCCCTTTCCGCAGTGGCCATGGTGTTCTCCATCTTCCAGCTCAATCCGGCTCCCTTCTGCATGCTCGACGAGGTGGACGCGCCGCTGGACGATGCCAACGTGGGGCGCTTCTGCGAGCTGGTGAAGGAGATGTCGGAAAAGGTGCAGTTCATCTTCATCACCCACAACAAGGTGACCATGGCCATCTCCAACCAGCTGCTCGGGGTCACCATGAACGAGCCCGGGGTGTCGCGGCTGGTGTCCGTGGACGTGGAAGAGGCGGCGCAGCTGGCCGCTGTCTGAAGCCTGTCAGCCGATGGCTTCCCTGCGGAAGTGGCTCGGCGGTTTTCCGGTCCAGCGTTTGAACGCGTGGGTGAAAGCGCTCATGTCCGAAAAGCCGAGCAGGAAAGAGATTTCCTGCAGGCTGAGCTGATTGTTCCGCAGGTACGCTTCCGCCAGTTCCCGGCGCACCTCGACCAGCAGGCTCTTGAAAGTGGTTTCCTTCTCCTGGAGCCTTCGCTGCAGGGTGCGCACGTGCATGTTCAGCGCCTCGGCCACCTTATCGTCGGAAATTCTTCCGGAGGGGAGTTGGCGGATGATCTCGACTTTCACCTTTTCCACGATGTCATCCTGCTCCAGCTTCGCCAGCGCCCCGATCATCAGCCGGTCATTGATCTGTTCCAGCAGGGGATTGGCGGTGCTCAGGGGGCGGTCGGCGTCTGCCAGGTCCACGCAGAACCTGTTGTCGGGTGCCGAGAACTGGATGGGACAGTGGAACAGGGCATAGAAGGGCCCAGTGTCTTCGGGTTCAGGGTGAGTGAGGCAGATACGGTTGGGATGGAAGCCATCGCCGCAGTTGGCCCGGCACATGGCCAGCAGCATGGCCATGAAGGAATCGGTGCGCGTGGCCTGCTTGCGCGAGAAGTCTTCGTAGCTGAGCACCAGCGAGAGGGTTTCGCCGTCTTCTTCCAGCACCATCCGCGCCCCTTCGGTGAGCAGGCGCGAAAAACGCGCCATTCTCTCGAGTGCAGTGCGCAGCGAGCGGCTCGCGAGCCAGGCGAAGCCCAGGGCACCGAGATGGGAAGGGTGCCAGAACCGGGCGGCCCGCAGGCCGAAGGCAGGATCCTGCGTCTTCTCTTGCGCCAGGTACCAGAGATCGTCGATCTGCCGGTAGGGAAGACGGGCCCAAGGATCGCCCACCAGTTCGGCATCGATGCCGGCCTGCTCCATCAGCGGCATGGGATCGATACCATAGGATTCGATGATCTTCAGGGTGATGGGAACGGCGGCTGCCGAGTAGGTTGCTGGCATGGTGGGAAACGCAGAGATTCACTTGCAGTGATAGTGATCGGGATGGGTTCGCTCGTCAACAGATTGTCGCAATTTAACAATCAAATTTGCCAAGTGCTTCCTAAACTGGTTGTGAAACCTTTTTTCGCAGCCAAGGCTTCATTGGCGCGCGTAAAAGTGCGGTACGGCGAATGGAGGCCAGACGATGTGGAGCGAGGAAGAGGAGGTAAAACTGAAGGCTCTTCACCAAATCAGGTGGGTAACAGTTGCTGGCTGATGGCCTCTGGGTAGAGATCGAGTCCGCCAAGGTGGAAGTAAATGGCGTTGGCAAAGCGCTCCTTGTTGCGGAAGCCATGGCTCCGAACCTTGATCGCCTTGATGCG
>QNZQ01000187.1 GCA_003972985.1 Gammaproteobacteria bacterium
ATATGTTTTTAAATGATCTTCGGCAAAACAGCTTGATCGGTGGTTGGAACGGCGGGTACCGAGTTCATTTCAGACTCCTTGAGATGGTGGTGAATCGACGATATTTTACGACAGAACAATGAGTTAGGTCTTAAGTTAATGACATTGACATTATCCGGGTGATCCTGACGCCGGGGCAAAGCTCTACAAGAAGGAGTGCGCCAGTTGCCATGGTTGGAAAGGCGAGGGGCGATGGGGCAAGTTGGCTCCCATGCTCACCGGGCAACACACGCAATACCTGTTGCGTCAGATCGAGAACATCCGCAAGGGAGAGCGATTGCACGACACTCCCGAGGATGCCGAACTGTTCCGCAGTTACACGGACGAGGAGATTGCCAACATATTGGCTTGGATCTCCCGCCAGGACGACTGACGCTGGTTGGTCGACTTGATATTGCTCAAGTGAGCGACTAGCCTCAAATGTTAGTATTTTCGAATGTTGTGAATGCGTCTGGAGTTCCCGCCTGCCGGTGGCTCCGGCAATCTATCTGACTCTGGAGGAAACCCATGAAAAAACGTTCAATCGTTTCCCTGGCTGGGCTCGCAGCCACTGTGCTTGTCAGCAGCTCCGCTTTTGCCTGGCTGGAAAAGACCGGTGAGCGGGACGAAGCATTGCACTTGAAGCCGGACCACGAGAACGGCATCGAGGTATACGAGGTGTGTGCAGCCTGTCACCTCACCGAGGGCTGGGGAACCAAGGACGGCACTTTCCCGCAGATCGCTGGCCAGCATCAGACCGTGCTGGTTAAGCAGCTGGCAGACATTCGCGAAGGCAACCGGGACAACCCCACCATGTACCCTTTCGCCAAGCCCGAGTCCATTGGTGGACCCCAGGCCATGGCCGACGTGACTCTCTACATCGCCAAGCTGCCCATGAACCCCGACAATGGCAAGGGTCCCTGGGAAACCGGTTCGCCCGAGTGGAAGAAGGGCCAACAGCTGTACAAGGACAACTGTGTCAAGTGCCACGGTGACAATGGCGAGGGCATGGCCGACAAGTTCTATCCCAAGATCCAGGGCCAGCACTACCTCTACATGCTGCGCCAGTTCGAGTGGATCCGTGACGGCAAGCGCCGCAACGCCAACCCGGACATGGTGGAACAGATCAAGAACTTCTCCAATGAAGACATGAAGCAGGTCATCAACTATGTTTCTCGGATTCCGGTTCCGAAGGAAGATCTTGCTCCTTCCAAGGATTGGACCAATCCCGACTACGATTGAGCTGGAACCGTTCGGGTCGGGGTCGCGCACGAACGCGAGCCCCGGCCCGGGTTTTTACGAGGTACGGGCCGAAGGAAGCGCATTGCCGCTTCTTTCGTTTTTATGGCGTGCTCAAATCCCGATTGTCAGCAGGGTTTGACGGGCTCCATTGAAATAAGTCATGGCGCCAGACGGGCAGTAACGTATATTCAGGTGCCATTTTCACGAGATCATGGGTGACGATATGTCAAAGCGCGTAATCATTTCCAACCTGCTCATTCTGGTCAGCCTGGTACTGCTGGTGGCCATCTATTTTGCCCCCATCTGGTGGGTCTCACTCACGGCACCGAACTATCCGCCCGAGTCCTTTCCCGATGGCGTGCGCATCCATTTCCACATGAATGGCGTCTTCAACGGCTGTAAGAAGGTGGAGAAGAAGGAGATCGAGGAAGAGGAAGTGCTCGATTGTGTCCACGAGATGGATACCATCAACCACTACGTGGGGATGTATCCCATTGCAGCCGGCGGCGTGGTGGAAAAGGCGTTCTCGCCCTTCCTGCTCTCGCTGCTGGGCGTGATGCTGCTGGGCTTCGCCTGCACCAAGGAGAAGATCCGCGTCATCATCATGTCCGTGGGCTTTGGCATTACCGCCATCTGGATGTACCTCTACTGGTATGGCGAGGATGGACTGAAATACCAGCCAGCCGGTTATATCCAGGCCCTGGTCACTTCGCTGGGACAGGAGAAGGGAGAATCCAGAAGCCAGGCCGAGGGGATGCTGAAAAAACTCAAGGAAGCCGTACCCGAGGGAGCCGTTTCCGTGGAGGAGTTCAAGTCTTCCGAGGATGAAATCACGCGCAAGCTGGCCGAACTGGGCGGTGAACTGGTTACGGAGAAAGGCCTTGGCGTGCAGGTGGAAAAGGGCGAGAAAAAGGAGATAGAGGACCCGAAACTGGCCAACATCGAATTGCTCAAGGGAGCCTTCGAGGCCGACCAGGCCAAGAAGCCGCCCAGCGAGCGTGAGAAGTGGACCGGCAGTGGCGAGCAGATGCTGCGCTGGCACTACGAAAAGAGCCTGGGCCGTTATTTCAACAATCCGGCCGAAATCAAGCCCATGGCGAAGAAGATGACCCTGGCGGCCAACATCGTCTTCTGGGGCATCCTGGCGGCGATGGTGTTCCTGGTCTGGGCTGCGCGCAAGACCGGCGGTCTCATCTACTGGCTGCTGATCCTCGTGCCCATGGCCCTGCCCATCTTCTTCATCATCGAGTACTCGGCATGGCTCTGGTGGTACGGGCACAGCCTCAATGCCATGGGCGCCTTCACCGTGAAGCCCTTCATGCCCACGGTGTTCGGCCAGGGCAAGGTGGCCCAGTTCACCACCCACTCCTACCCCTACTGGGGCTTCGGCCTGATGCTGCTGATGTCGGCGCTGCTGGCCGTGGCCGCGCTGCTGCGCCGCAAGGAGCTCAAGGAGAAGGAATGAGGCTCGGGCGCCTGCCGTTGCTGCTGATTCTGCTGCTGTTGCAGGGAACGGCAGGCGCCACGCTGCCCCCCCTGCAGAAGCTGGTGGATGAAACCGAGGAGGGCGGGACCCTGGTTCCCCCTCCGGGCACCTATGCCGGTCCCGTGGTGGTGGACAAGCCCATGGTCATCGACGGCCAGGGCAAGGTGACCATCGACGCTGGCGGCGAGGGGACGGTCATCCTGCTCGATACCGATGGTGCCACCATCAAGAACCTGCACCTCACCAATTCCGGGGATTCGGCCAACGACCTGGATTCCGGTGTGCAGGTGAGGGGCAACTACAACGTCATCAAGGACAACCTCATCGACGACGTGCTGTTTGGTGTGGATCTGCAGCAGTCCAACAACAACATCGTGCGGCGCAACCGTATCAGCTCCAAGCTGGAGTTCGGCCTGGGGCAGCGGGGCGATTCGGTGCGGCTCTGGTACAGCTTCGACAACAAGATCACAGACAACGTGGTCACCAACGTGCGTGACATGGTGGTCTGGTATTCCGCCAACAACACCATTGCCCGCAACCGCGGTTCCAACAGCCGCTATTCGCTTCACTTCATGTACTCGCGCTACAACCTGGTGGAAGACAACTTCTACGTGAACAATGCCGTGGGCATCTTCCTCATGTACAGCGACTCGGTGGTGCTGCGCAACAACCATATCGCCCACGCCATCGGCCCCACGGGTGTGGGAATCGGCTTCAAGGAGACCTCGGACCTGACCATCGAGAACAACGAGATTCTCTATTGTGCCAGCGGCCTCTATATCGATGTATCACCCTACCAGCCGGACACCACCAACCGGTTCGAGGGCAACCTCATCGCCTACAATGGCATCGGGGTCCGCTTTCTCAACGACTGGCACGGCAACATCTTCAAGCAGAACCAGTTCGTCGACAACATGACCCAGATCGTGGTGAGCGGGGGCGGATCGGCCAATCACAACATCTGGGAAGGGAACTACTGGAGTGACTATACCGGCTTCGACCTGGACCACGATGGAATCGGAGATCTGCCGTACGAGTTGTACAATTACGCAGACCGCCTCTGGCAGGATGTTCCCTACGCGCAGTTTTTCAAGGGCTCGCCGTTGCTGGAGGTGATCGACTTTCTGGCCAAGCTGGCACCCTTCTCCGAGCCCACGCTGCTGGTGAAGGATCCCAGGCCCTACATGCACACGCTGGCCAAGATCGAGATCGAAGAGAAAGCGCAGGAGCCGGATGCCTACGACCTGTTGAAACAGAGTCTGGAGAACTGATCATGAGCAAGAAACCCCGCCTGACGCCTCAACAGCGCGCGAGACGGAAATTCCTCAATTCCATCGTCTTGACCGCTGGTGTGGCCGGTGTATCGCTGCTGGGCTTCGTGCCGGTGGCGGCGAAGAAACTGGATGAACGCCTGCGCCCGCCGGGTGCACTGCACGAATCCGATTTCCTGGCGGCCTGCATCAAGTGCGGCCAGTGCGTCCAGGTCTGCCCGGTGGAAGCGATCAAGCTGGCGGATCTCACCGATGGCTTCGGTGTGGGCGTTCCGCACATTGAGGCGCGCGAACAGGCCTGCGACTTCTCCTGCGACGGCCTCCAGTGCGTGCTGGCCTGTCCCACCGGCGCCCTGATCCACGAGATCGCCTTTCCTTCCCAGGTGGACATGGGCGTGGCCAAGGTGGTGGCGCCGGCCAAGTGTCTGGCGGTGCAGGGCAAGGGTTTCAAGGGGCTGGCGCGGGGACCCGATTTCAAGGGCAAGCTGCGCTATGCGCAGATCGACCGCTGGCACCCCATCGGTGTCGCCGACCACCCCTATGACCTGGAGCTGTGCGATCTCTGCGTGCGTCAGTGCCCCATCGAGATCCAGATCGTCGACTGTGCCAAGGACGACGAGAAGAAACGTGAGAGCATGGGACTGGTGGCCAAGCGCCAGCCGGGCGAGTGCCCGCCGAAACATGCCATCGAGCTGCAGTCCATCGAGAGCGAGGATGGTGTCAGGCGCATGCAGCCGGTGATCCTGGAAGGCTGCGTTGGATGCGGCGTTTGTGAAATGATCTGTCCGGTGGAACCGGCGGTGATCGTCATCGACAGTACAGAGAGCAGAGAGAAGAGCCGGGGGATGCGCGCATGAGCAGGGTAATCGAATCACTCAGGGTGCTTCTCGGTGGAGAACCCAAGCGGGTGCCCAAGAAAGACCTGCCGCCGGAAGTGCGGGAACTGCATGCCCACAAGTTCAGCGACAAGGAACGCATTGCGGCCATCCATGCCGAGCTGGCACACAAGGCGCAGCACAAGATGCCGGAGAAGAAGCGACGCCTGCGCTGGGCCGTGCTCATCGCGGTGAACATGCTGTTCGTGGTCTCCTACTATTTCGATATCCAGTTGCTCGAAGGTGCGCTCACCGCGTCACGCTTTGCCGGCTTCCACATGGCCGACCTCAACTCGGCCCTGCAGGTGATGCTCGCCTTCAAGCACGTGGTGATCAACCTGGTCATCGGCACGACGACCATCTTCATCCTCTGGTGGCTGCTGGGTGGCCGCACCTTCTGCTCCTGGGTCTGCCCCTATCACCTGGTGGCGGAATGGGCCGAGATGCTGCACGAAAAGCTCAGGGCAAAGGGGCTGGCCATGGACATCCAGTTCGACCGCCGCTCCCGCACCTGGATCTGGCTGCTGTTCGCGGTGCTGGCGCTGGCCACGGGTTACACGGTGTTCGAGACCATTTCGCCCACCGGCATTCTCAGCCGGGCGCTCATCTACGGACCCGGGGTGGCACTGATCTGGGTGGCCTTCCTGCTGTTGTTCGAGATCTTCTTTTCCAAGCGTGCCTGGTGCCGTTACGCCTGTCCCATCGGACTCACCTATGGCGTAGTGGGGTCCACTTCGTCCTTCACCGTCCATTACCACCTGCCCAACTGCTTCCACGAGGGTGAATGCCGCAAGGTATGCCTGGTGCCCCACGTGCTGGATACGGTGATCAAGGGACGGGCCGTGGCGATGGACGTGGACATCGGCGCCGACTGTACCCGCTGCCTGCGCTGCGTGGACGCCTGTCCCACGGGGGCGCTCACCTTCAAGTACAAGGGGCTGGGCGACCTGCTTTGACAGGCCGGGGCGTGCCCGTTTTGGCGGGCCGCCCCGCAGCGCCACGCTTTCTGCCACTTCCGGGAACCTCACTTCATGTCCATGATCCAGTTTCAGCAGGTCACCAAGAAATTCCGCCGCCACCAGGTGCTCAAGGGCATCGATCTCGAGATCGCCCGGGGCGACCGCGTGGCGCTGGTGGGTTCCAACGGGGCCGGCAAGACCACGCTGATCCGCTGCCTGCTGGGTGAGTACAACTGCGGCGGCAAGGTGGAGGTGGACGGGCTGGAGCCGCGCCGGCACCGGACCGAGGTACTCAGGCACGTCGGTTTCGTGCCCCAGATCTCGCCGCCGCTGAAGATGCCCGTGGGCCAGCTCATCGCCTTCGCCGCCGGCGTCTGCGACAGCGATCCCGAGCGCATGTATGGCGTTTCCGAACGCCTGGGGCTGGATGCCCGCGCCATCCGCCACCAGCCTTTCAACAAGCTCTCGGGCGGGATGAAGCAGAAGCTGCTCATCAGCATTGCCCTGGGGCGCGACTGCAGGTTGCTGGTGCTGGACGAGCCCGCCGCCAACCTCGACCCCGAGGCGCGTCACGGCTTCTTCAATCTGCTCGCGGAGAAGAAGGACAAGGCGGCCATGATCATCTCCAGCCACCGTCTCGACGAGGTGGCCTCGCTGGTGAACCGGGTGGTGGAGATGGACCAGGGGCAGATCATTCTCAACGACCATGTGGCCGACGACGTGGCCATGACCTCGCTGCTGCGTGCGCGGGTGGAGCTGGTGCGCCCGAGCGAGGCCTTTGCCCACAGTATCGGCGACTGGGGTTTCGAGGGGTCCGACGACGGCCTCGTCTGGGAAGGGCAGGTGGCCGGTCCCGACCGGCTGCGTTTCCTCGGCGTCCTGTCGCGTTATGCCGCCTTGCTCAGGGGCATTCAGCTGCGGGAAACCGCCGATGGCTGAAAGCAACGGTAGGCCGGGCTTATCGTGCCCCGTGGGTATTAGCCCGACAACCATCGGATCGAATGACAAGAAGATGCGGAAGCTTCCGGCGGGACGTCGGAGGCCATGGATGGCCGACGCGAGCGTACAGGGAAGTACTCGTAGCGGTCCCGCCGGAAGCTTCCGCACCTTCCAATCTTTCCGGGATATTTTTGTCGGCCTGATAACCACAGGGCAGGATGAGTCCGGCCGGCGGGGGATGGCGGTTCTGCTGCTGGGCCTGCTGCTCCTGCTCGGCGGTTGCTCGGGCGAGCCGGACACCGGCCCCGGCAAGGTGCGCTGGGACCGTGAAACCTGCGTGCGCTGCAACATGGCAGTGAGCGATCCCATGTACTCGGCCCAGGTGCGGGTGCACCCGGGCAAGAAGAGCAGGCTCTACAAGTTCGACGACATCGGCTGTGCCGTCATCTGGCTGGACGAACAGAAGCTGGCCGACGATCCCGACGTGGAGATCTGGGTCAACGACTACCGCACCGGCGATTGGATTGATGCGCGCAAGGCCTGGTACGTGCCGGGCAAGGTGACGCCCATGGGCTACGGCCTGGGGGCCACGGCACAGAAGGAGCCGGGCGCCATGGATTTCCAGGCGGCGCAGAAACACATCTACGAGGTGGAAGAGACCTTCCATGTTCACCGGGGTGACGAGCACGCCCACCCCGCACCGGGAGAAGAGAACAAATGAAGCACCTGATGCTGACCGCGGTTGCGGACATCAGCGAATCCCTGCGTTCGCGCTGGTTCCTCATCTACACCCTGGTCTTCGGTGGCGTGGTGGTGGCGCTGTTCATCTCCGGCCTCACCGAGTCGCGCATCATGGGGTTCACCGGGCTGTCGCGGCTGCTGGTCACCTACCTGCAGATCACCATGGCGATCCTGCCGCTGTTCGTGCTGATCACCACGGTGCGCTCTGTGGCGGGCGACCGGGAGGCGGGCATCTTCGAATACATGCTCTCGCTGCCGGTGAGCCTTGCGAGCTGGTTCTGGGGCAAGCTGCTGGGGCGCTTTTTCGTGGTCTTTCTGCCGGTGGTGCTGGCCATGTTCGGTGCCGTGGCCTGGGGCATGATCAAGGGAGTGGAGATTCCCTGGAACCAGGTCACGCTCTATACCCTGTTCCTGATCTCCCTTGCCTGGTGTTTCCTGGGTATCGGCATGTTCATCTCCACCCTGGCGCGCTCCTCCGACGTGGCCACGGGCGCCGCCTTCATCGTCTGGCTGTTCCTGTTGCTGTTCCTCGACCTGATCCTCCTCGGTGCCCTGATCCGCGAGGGGCTGCCGCCGGCCACCATCATCGGCATCGCCCTGGCCAACCCGCTCCAGGTGTTCCGCACCGGCGCCATGCTGCTGTTCGACCCGCAGCTGGTGATGCTGGGGCCCGCCGCCTACGTCATTCTCGACAACTTCGGCGAGAAAGGGTACCTCGCCTGGACCATTCTCTACCCGTTGATCCTCGGTACCCTCTTCGCCTGGCTGGGTTACCGGCTGTTCCGCAAGGGTGACCTGCCCTGATGGCAACGGGAGGGGCAAGCCGTGCAATGCTCCTGGTCCTGCTGGCGCTCGCAGCAGTGGCCGGCGGCGGATACTGGTTCTTCCGCGACTATTTCGAACCACCCCAGGCAGTGACCCTGCCGCTGGACGACTGCGATCTGCAGCAGCAGGCCTGTCGTCGCGCCCTTCCGGGTGGCGGTGAGATGGTGTTCGGCATCACGCCGCGCCCCATTCCGCTGGTCTCCCCGCTGAAACTGCAGCTGAAGGTGAAAGGCAGGCAGGTGGAGAAGGCGGAGGTGGACTTCTCCGGGGTGACCATGAACATGGGTTACAACAGGGTCAGGCTGCGGGAGACGGGTGAAGGCCTCTTCGAGGGGGAGGGTTTCCTGCCCGTGTGCATCCGCCAGCGCATGGACTGGGAGGCAAAGGTGTTCCTCTACCTGCCCGGCGAGGTGCTCGCCGTTCCCTTCCGGTTCGAGACCTTGAAGAAATAACCGCATATGAAACGCTTCCAGGCCCGGCAACTGCAACCCACTCCCGTCTGGCTGGGAAGGCTGAGCATAGAACTGCGGCGGTTGGCCTCGCCGCTGCTGTCGGGCCACCTGAAGGGGCTCTTCTCGATTACCTTCGACA
>QNZQ01000118.1 GCA_003972985.1 Gammaproteobacteria bacterium
GCATCAAGGCGATCAAGGTTCGGAGCCATGGCTTCCGCAACAAGGAGCGCTTTGCCAACGCCATTTACTTCCACCTTGGCGGACTCGATCTCTACCCAGAGGCCATCAGCCAGCAACTGTTACCCACCTGATTTGGTGAAGAGCCTTATTGTATTAGGGTTTTGTGAAACTTGCTTCTCTTGTGGAATTACATCGAGGATCCGGTTGTGAATGATGCCTCCCCGACACCCGAGCAACAGGAAGAAATGGAAGAGGGCCTGTCCCTGCTCGGCAGCGACAAGGACATTGAACGCGCCTCCCGCTCCCTCAAGGCCATGTCCCACCCACTGCGCCTGAAGATACTCTGCACTCTCGGGGGTGACGAGGTGAGCGTACACGACATCGTGGCCCAGGTGGGCTCTTCACAGAGCAACATCTCCCAGCACCTCGCCATTCTCCGCGACAAGGGCATCCTCGAGACCAGCAAGGAAGCCAACCGCGTCTTCTACCGCGTGGCGGACAGCCGTACCCTCCAGCTGATCAGCATGATGCGGCAGGTATTCTGTACCCACTCCCAGTAAGGCCCCGTCCGAAGGGAGCTGAAGCAGTAACCGGGACTGCAGCAACGGTCCGTCCTCCCGGGTCAGTTGCGCTATAATCACGCCCTTTCCCGCAAACCGACCCACCCGGATGGAACAACTCACCGAATTCGTAACGAACCACCTGCTGCTGGTTCTCACCTTCGTGGGACTCGCTGGCGCCCTGATCTGGAACGTTTTCTTCGATCCGGTCAACAAGAACGCCGTCACGCCACTGCAGAGCACGGCGCTCATCAATCACGAGGATGCCGTGGTGGTGGACGTGCGTTCCATTGCGGAATTCAACAAGGGGCATATCGTCAACGCCATCAACATCCCCTTGAACGGACTGGGCAAGCAGCTGCAACAGCTCGAGAAGTACAAGGAACGCCCCATCATCATTGCCTGCAAATCGGGATCGCGCTCGGGCATGGCGGCCAAGATGCTGATGAAGAAGGGATTCGAAAAGGTCCACAACCTGCGGGGCGGCATGATGGCCTGGACCAGCGCCGGTCTGCCCGTCAAGAGTAACGGCTAACCATCCAGACAAACACAGAACCAGGAACAGAAAAATGACCGAAAACACACAGGAACGCCAGTTCTCCATCCAGCGCATCTACACCAAGGACATCTCCTTCGAGACACCCAACACTCCCGAGATCTTCATGCAGGAGTGGAAGCCCCAGGTCAACGTCAACCTCAACAATGCCGTCAAGGACCTCGGTGAAGGCAACCTGGAGGTGGCCCTCACCGTAACCGTCACAGCCAAGATCGAGGACAAGACCGCCTTTCTCGTGGAAGTCACCCAGGCGGGCATCTTCCTCGCGCGCGGGATTCCCGAGGAAGAGATGGGACCGCTGCTGGGCGTCTACTGCCCCAACGTGCTGTTTCCCTACGTCCGTGAAACCGTTTCCGACCTGATCACACGAGGCAGCTTCCCGCAGTTCCTGCTCGCCCCGGTGAATTTCGAGGCGCTCTATGCCCAGCAGATGCAGCAACAGCAGGAATCGCCGGAGAAGGTGGAGCACTGACTCCGCCACGCAAACGGCATGAACGGGAAAAGTGAATCCATTGCCGTTATCGGCGCTGGCTCCTGGGGTACTGCCCTGGGCATCCTGCTCGCCCGTCACGGCAACCGGGTACGCATCTGGGGCCACGAGACCGAGGCCATGCGCCAGCTGCAGGCGGAGCGGGAGAACCGCCACTACCTGCCGGGCATCCCCTTTCCCGATACGCTCGAGCCCATGCTCGGCCTCGCCGAGACCCTGGACGGGACCCGGGAGATCCTCATCGTGGTGCCCAGTCACGCCTTCACCAGCGTTCTGGAGCAGATCCATCGCCTGAACCCCGAGCCCGCATCGCTCTCCTGGGCCACCAAGGGACTCGAGCCGGGCCGGCGGCGGCTGCTCCACGAAGCCGCCAGCGAGGTCTTCCCCAATACCAGCCTGGCCGTGGTCTCCGGCCCCACCTTTGCCATGGAAGTGGCGCGCGGACTGCCCACCGCCGTGACCGTGGCTTCACCCGATCCCGAGCACGCCGGACGCCTGGCGGGCTATCTCCACGGGGACACCTTCCGTGCCTACACCGCCAGCGATATCACCGGCGTGGAGGTGGGGGGTGCAGCCAAGAACGTGATGGCCATCGCCGCCGGCATCTCCGACGGCCTGGGTTTCGGCGCCAATGCCCGCGCCGCGCTCATTACCCGGGGGCTGGCAGAGATCACGCGGCTCGGGCTGGCGCTGGGCGGCGAGCACGACACCTTCATGGGTCTGGCCGGACTGGGCGACCTGGTGCTCACCTGTACCGACAACCAGTCCCGCAACCGCCGCATGGGGCTGGCGCTGGCCGAGGGCCACTCCATCCAGGAGGCCAGGGAGGCGATCGGGCAGGAGGTCGAGGGACTGGCCGCCGCACGCGACTTCAGGCTGAAAGCCGACGAGCTCGGCGTGGAAATGCCCATCACCCAGGCAGTCTTCAAGGTACTCTACGAGGGCCTGGAGCCGGGCGCGGCGGTGAAGTCGCTGCTTGCCCGCGACCCCCGTGAAGAGCAGGAATCCCGCAGTGCTTGAGCTTCAACCTGCTCCAGCAAAACCGTGCTGGCGCCACGCCTCGTAGACCACCACGGCCACGGCATTCGCCAGGTTCAGGCTGCGCTGCCCGGGCAGCATGGGCACCCGCAGCCGCTGCGCCGGCGGCAGCGACTCCAGCAGTTCACCGGGCAGCCCCCGGGTCTCGGGCCCGAAGAGCAGCAGGTCACCCGGCCGGTAGGCTGCTGCAGCATGGCTGCCCTTTCCCCGCGTGGAGAAGGCGAAGACCCTCGGGAATTCCAGTGCTGCCAGCAGTGATTCCAGCGTGGGGTGCACCTGCACCTCGACGAACTCGTGATAGTCGAGCCCTGCCCGCTTCAGGCGGGAGTGATCCAGCTCGAATCCCAGCGGTTCTATCAGATGCAGTCGGCAACCGGTGTTGGCACAGAGGCGAATGACATTTCCCGTGTTGGGCGGTATTTCCGGCTGATACAATGCGACGTTGAACAAAGACTGCTCCAGGAACACTTCAGATGAGCCAAGCGGCCGACCCCCGACTCTCCATCGACTTCTGCGGCATGGATTTCCAGACGCCCCTGGTACTGCTGTCGGGATGCGTGGGGTTCGGCGAAGAATACACGCGTGTGGAGGGCTTCTCCAACCGGGATGCCGGTGCCGTCTGCCTCAAGGGCACCACGGGCACCCCCCGCCTCGGCAATCCGCCTCACCGGGTCTTCGAGACCCCGGGCGGCATGCTGAACGCCATCGGCCTGCAGAACCCCGGCGTCGGCAAAGTGGTGGACGAGATCCTGCCGAAACTCGATTTCGGGGAGACCCGTTTCATCGCCAACGTATCCGGTTCCACTCTCGAGGAGTACGAGGAGGTCACCCGGCGCTTCGATGACTCGCCCATTGATGCCATCGAGATCAACATCTCCTGCCCCAACGTCAAGGAGGGCGGCGTGGCTTTCGGTAACGATCCCGAAATGTCGGCGAAAGTGGTGGAGGCCTGCCGCCGGGCAACCGACAAACCGCTGATCACCAAGCTTTCACCCAACCAGACCGACATCGCCGACAATGCCCGGCATTGCATTGAGGCCGGGACGGATGCCTTTTCCGTCATCAACACCCTGATGGGCATGGCCATCGACATCGAGAGCCGCACTCCTGTCATCGGCAACAACCAGGGTGGGCTCTCCGGTCCTGCCATCAAGCCCGTGGCGCTGCTCAAGGTTCACCAGGTCTACCAGGTGGCCCGGGAACACGGCATCCCCATCATCGGCCAGGGGGGCGTCACGACCCCCGAAGACGCCATCGAGTTCCTCATCGCCGGCGCCACCGCCGTGGGCGTCGGTACAGCGCTCTTCTATGATCCCCTCGTGTGCAAGAAGATCAACAGCGGCCTGCTCGACTACCTGGAGAGGCACCAGCTCGCCGAGGTCGGGCAGATCACCGGCAGCCTGCGCCTCAACGAACGCCAGATGCCCGGCTGCGTGTGCTGAAGGTCAAGAATTCGACTTCAAACGATTCACCAGCCGCCTCGAATGGGTTATACCTGACACGTCGAACTCTGGAACCGAGCGGATGATCTGGAAAGAAGAAACCCTGACCCCTTCAGCGGAAAAGCTGCGACGCTTTGCCCCCCTGGACGATGCACCGCCCCACATGCTGGAAGAGATCAGCCGCAACGCCCAGTGGCTCAAGGCCCGCAAGCGTGACGTGCTCATGGATCTCGGAGACACGGAAGAGGCCAGCCTCTTCCTGCTCAAGGGAAACATCCTGCTCGAGGCCGCCGACGGCCGCAAGCGGATCATCAAGCATACCGATTCTGCCGCCCGCTCACCGCTCTCCCGTCTCCGCCCCAGCCGTTACCGGGTCACGGCACTGACGCCGGTCCACTACGTGAAGATCGACAATGCCCTGCTGGATCGGGTGCTCGCAGAAGAGGAGGCCTCGGAGATGATCTCCTCCCACTACCTCGTGGAGGAGAGCGGGGAAGGGGAAGGCGAGGCGGATTTCTCCACGCAGATCCTTGCCCACATCTACGAGGATCTGCACAAGAACTCGCTGCTTTTGCTCTCCTGGCAACCGGCCGCCCTGCCCATTGCCAGGAACATGCTCGCGGAAAAGGAGTCCCTGCAAAAGCTCGCAAGGTT
This sequence comes from Gammaproteobacteria bacterium, assembly GCA_003972985.1. Taxonomy (GTDB): domain Bacteria; phylum Pseudomonadota; class Gammaproteobacteria; order Chromatiales; family Chromatiaceae; genus Thiolapillus. The sequence continues at coordinate 4,741 of QNZQ01000118.1, forward strand.
TGCCATGCTGGACCCCGTGCTGGCGATCAAGCTTCTGCGCAAGGCGACACCGCCCGCGCAGGCAGAGGTGGAGGAGCAGCTGGCCAGGGCCCTGGAAAATCTCGGAATGGAGGAGACGCAGCACCTGGTGTTTCTCAACCTGTTCCGCGAATCCTGCAAACCGCGCCTGCAGTTCCTCGAGGACGTCTTCCGTGATACTTGGGAACAGAGTATTGCCGTCTCCCGCCTGGCAAGGGAACTGGCCTCGGAACACGGCCTCACGCCCGTGGACACGGTGGCCACGGCCGGACTGCTGCACAACACCGGCAAACTGACGCTGATCAGCTATGCCTACAATTTCTATGGGGAGATCGGCATCGAGGAGCTCAAGGAGTGCGTGCGCATGTTCTCCAAGGAGACCGGGCGCATGGTGCTTTCGCACTGGAACCTGCCCCACTACATGGTGCGCGGCATTTCTGATTCCTTCGAATGGTCACTGGACCATGGCGGTACGGAAGCAACGCTCGGCGACGTGCTCATCGCGGCACGGCTCTACACCCGGCTCACCCGGAAGAGCGGAGAATTCAAGGAAGTGCCCGCGCTGCGCAAGCTGGGGCTCCAGGATCCCCGTTCACCCCAGGGCCAGAGGATGCAGAACCTTGTTATCCAGGCGGTCGCCGAGGCCCGCGAACTGCTGGGAATCGCCCAGCCGAAACAGGCAGCATCGCCGCCGGTCCTGGAAGAAGCACGTTAACCCGGAATTTTCCCGGGATCCTTTCACCCGGACCAGACGGCAGCGCTTCAGGACTTGCGAATATGCTCAATGTACCTGGGCAGATCCTCGCGTTCCAGGCGTACACCGCCGGCTTCCACGCGCAGCCTGGCATCGCTTCCTTCCAGCGTCAGGTCGCAGCCGGCCCGCCCGCGGCTTTCGAGCGGCACGGGAACCATATCCCGGTAGGTATAGACGTTCTCCGTCACGTCGCCCCCCGCACAGGTCGCGGGCAACTCCAAGCTCTCGCCTTCGAGAAGCTCGGCATCCTCGAAGATCAACACGATATTCTGCCGCCAGCGTGTCCGCTCTTCCGAACCGGTCATGGTCTGGATAAGATAGGCAGGCTCGAAACGTATCCGGATCTCGCCATGGGACCGGGTGACTCCCTGTATGACGGAACCGGGTAATTCGATGCTGGTCAGATCCACGACTCTCCTCTTCTGATGCTGATAGAACTCTTCATCATTCTAGCCTTGGTGGGGCTGGTCATCGCCTTGCTCAAGCCATGGAATTGGTAGTCATAAATCCTTGAGCTTGCGGGTCAGGGTGTTCCTGCCCCAGCCGAGCAGCTTTGCCGCCTCCTGCTTGTGTCCCTCGGTGGCAGCGAGCGCGGCACGGATCAGTTCGTCCTCCACCTCCCGGTGCAGACCGGCGGCACCAGCGGCATGCCGTTCCCGGACCCACCTTCCCAGCGCATCCCGCCAGTCGGCCGGGGAACCGGCAGCTCCCTCGGCTACCGCGTCCCCCCGTATTTCCGGCGGCAGGTCGCTGGCATGGATCTCCCGGCCGGATGCCATCACGGTGAGCCAGCGCGCCACGTTCTCCAGCTGGCGCACGTTGCCCTGCCAGGGAAAAGCCTCCAGCACCTGCAGTGCATCGGGCCGGATCTCCTTGGTTTCGGTCTCCAGTTCTGCAGCCACCTTCTTCAGGAAGAACTCCATGAGCTGGGGAATGTCCTCGGCGCGTTCGCGCAAGGGGGGGATGTCGATGCGGATCACGTTGAGCCTGTGGTAGAGATCCTCGCGGAATCGCCCCTCCTTCACCAGGGCTTCCAGGTCCTGGTGGGTGGCCGCCAGGATACGCACATCGGCCTTTACCGTGGCACCGCCCCCCACGCGGTAGAACTGGCCGTCGGAGAGAACCCGGAGCAGGCGGGTCTGCGCATCGGCAGGCATATCCCCGATTTCGTCGAGAAACAGGGTCCCCCCTTCCGCCTGCTCGAAACGCCCTACGCGCCTTGCCTGGGCGCCGGTAAAGGCCCCCTTCTCGTGACCGAACAACTCCGCCTCCATGAGGTCGCGGGGAATGGCCGCCATGTTCAAGGCGATGAAAGGCCCCGCCGACCTGGGGCTGTGCTGGTGCAACGCACGGGCCACCAGCTCCTTTCCGGTACCGGATTCCCCGGTTATCAGCACCGAGATATTGGAACGGGACAACCGGCCGATGGCGCGAAACACCTCCTGCATGGAAGGCGCCTTGCCGATGATGCCCACCTCGGGCTCCTGGATCACGGGCTCCCTGCCCTGCGCCGTCTGCCGGCTCGCCAGGGCCCGGTTCACCTGGTCCACGGCCTCGTTCACATCGAAGGGCTTGGGCAGATACTCGAAAGCCCCTACGTCGTAGGCCTTTACCGCGCTGTCGAGATCCGAATGCGCGGTCATGATGATCACGGGCAGGCCCGGGTCGATGGCCCTTATCCTGGAAAGCAGGGCAATGCCGTCCAGACCGGGCATGCGGATATCGGAGACGATCACCTCCGGCCTGGATGCCTCCAGGGCCTCCAGGAGTTCCTCTCCACTGGCAAAACCCTGCACCTGGAAACCGTTCTTCTGCAGCGCCTTCTCCAGGACCCAGCGCATGGACGGATCATCGTCAACCACCCACACAAGTGCCTGTTCGCTCATTGTTCAAGCTCCAGTGGAAGATAGAGTGTAAAAACCGTCTTTCCAGGTCGGCTGGTGAACTCGATGAGCCCGCCATGACGGTTGATCAAGGACTGGGCGATGGAAAGTCCGAGGCCGGTCCCCTCGGCCTTGCTGCTGACCATGGGATAGAAAACCGCCTGCTGCAGCTCCTCGGGAATACCGGGACCATTGTCCTCCACATTGACCTGCACCACCAGGCGGTAGCGCCGGTTGGCAAGGGTAAACTGCCTGAGCACCCGGGTCTGCAGCAATACCCGCCCCTTGCCCTCGGTGGCCTGCACCGCGTTTCGCACGATGTTGAGCAGGGCCTGGATGAGCTGGTCCTCATCGCCGGTTACATCGGGAATGCTCGGGTCGTAGTCCCGCACCAGCTCGACGCTGTTCCCAGGGTCCGACTCGATGATGGAGGCCACCCTTTCCAGCAGGTGATGGATATTGACCGGCTTCTTCACCGGCAGCTTGCGAGAGCCGAGCATGCTGTCCACCAGGGCGCCCAGGCGATCCACCTCCTTGATGATGACCTCCGTGTACTCGTGCAGCGCCTCGTCCTCCGTCTCCATGGCCAGCAGCTGGGCCGCCCCCCGCAACCCGCCCAACGGATTCTTTATCTCGTGGGCCAGCCCGCGCAACAGCGAGCGGGTGGCCGAATTCTGGTTGATGAGCTGCTCCTCCCTGCTGAGCCTGAGCTGGCGGTCCACCTGCCGCAGCTCCATCAGGATCATGGTCGGCCGGCCCTCTTCGGTCACTGGAACCAGGGTGCAGTCCACGGTGATGGCATGGCCGTCGACGAGCTCCACGGTGACCTCCCGCTCGGTAATCGGCTGATGGTTCTCCAATACCATTTCCAGATGCGATTCCAGCGAGCCTGCTGCGCACCGCAGCAGCTGGCCGATGGGCTGACCGGAGACCACCCGCGCACTCACGGAAAAGAGTATTTCCGCAGCAGCATTGATGTAGGCGATATTGAGCGACTCGTCGAGCAGCAGCGCCGCCGTCACCTGGTTTGCCAGGATGCGCGACGCCAGCTCTTCGGGCTCATTTCCGGAGGAAGTCACCATGAAATCGGAAAGCATGTCTGAACGCCCGCCACCTTGCAGGCGAAGCGGACCGGCCGGTACCTCGGGGACAGGGAAAACCTAGCCCGGATGTTTCACCGGAATCCGGAATTTTCCCGGAGAGATTTTTGTCCGGATCGTTCGAACCGGCAAAAGTCGATGTCGTTCATCGGCTTGCAGACGGTTCGGGCGAGCCCGGGCGAAAAGATCCCGGGAAAAACCGGATAGCGTGGTGATTAAAAAGTGCAACCGGACCAATTATTACATAATCCCCCGCGGATTCAACTCGCTAGTGCAACGGGTGGTTTGATCCCGAAGAATACCTGATTGGGTGTCTTGTACCCCAGGCATTTTCGAGGGCGATTGTTCAACTTGTCCATGATCTCCAGGACCTGCCTGTCCGTCAGTTTGTTGAAGTC
>QNZQ01000041.1 GCA_003972985.1 Gammaproteobacteria bacterium
GAAAGGGCCATGGCCCCCAGGTGCTCGCCTGCCTGCGAAACGCCGTCATCGGCCTGCTGCGTCGCCTGATCCGTCAGCCGCGGCAATCCATCGCCAGCATGATCCGCCATTTTGCGGCCCATCCCGCGCAGGCGCTCGCTGTCTTCCTGCGCTGACACGGCCGGCCCAAGTCGTCATCGGGGCCGACGGTAATCGGCCAGGCCCCGGTATGGCCAATGATCATGGCGAACCGCCATTCGGCGGCTTTTTGCAGCCCAATCGACCGAATATCCCGCTTCAAGCCGGGAAACCTCGCTACGCCAAGGCCTTGGATCAGGCTGGTTAAGGTGTGGCCGAGGGAGAGGCGATTTAGATGACGTCGTCCTGTCAATCTGCACCGACTTGTTGAACAGCGGCGTAAATAGCGGTAGCATTTCACCCATGGCGTGTTTCCTTGTCCGTTATTTGTCTTGACTCAATATCCTGATTTTACAACGAATAGGAGAACACGCCTCCTTATTTATCACTCACTCGGTGAATAAGCCGGGTTAATGACATTGGGTGCGGGGGCGCCTTCTTGACGGAGGGAAAAATTCGCCGCATACCGTATAGTTTAAATAATATCAACCAACAAGAAGGAACGAAAACATGGTTTTCGATTGGTACTATGCGGGCATGCCCCATTTTTTAGTGGATTTATCTATTCTTTTCATGTAATAGTGGCCGATCCTCGCGGGTGCGGGGAGCCGATATTTTCGTAGTTCTTCGATTCGGTGTAAATAATGTTTGAGTTTTTTAAAGTTTTGGGTTATTTCATTAATTTGTTTAGGTAGTTGGGCGCGGATTCAACTCGCTAGTGCAACGGGTGGGTTGATTCTCAAGCGAGTCTTCGATCTCGTGAAAGATTTTGGGACATCCAAGTCCCCAAAATCGACTCGATCTTCGACAACTCATTGCTGCCCTGGTCATCCGGCGTTCCGCCACAACATCGCAAGCTCGTTGCGGCTACACACCGGTCTCCCATATGACTGGACGCCGCGTTCGGATGCTCCCTTTGGCGCCTTCGGCACGTCGGGTATCCCGTGTCGCCTCGCGGCTACCGGGGACTACCCGCCTTCGCTTCGCTCTCCATGGCGGGCAGCGAAGGAAAGCTCCTCGGCCACAGAGCGACGATTGAGATGTTTTGTGCCGGGCTACAGCGGCAGGACACCGGACCGAGTGGTGTTGCGGTTATTGGCGGAATTCTGGCCAGGATAACTCGCCACTCCGCTACCAATTAAGAAATCCTGACGATGGTGAACACCATGCCCCAAACTGGAAAAACCAATCTGGAGAGGCTTTTCCACTACTGGGGCAAGGCCGGAGAAGAAGACAAAGACTACCACCTGCTGGTATATCACTGCTTGGACGTGGCGGCCTGCGGCGTCATGCTGCTGCGCCTAATCCCGCAATGGCGGAGCCTGCTGGAAAAGATCACCGGGCTGTCCGGCGAGGCACTGGAGAATCGAATTTTCTTCTATCTGGCACTGCATGACCTGGGAAAATTCGCCACCGGCTTCCAGAACCTGCGCCACGATCTGCTGCGTCGGATGCAGCAACGGGAAACCGACAAGGGCTACATCGAACGTCACGACACCTTGGGCTGGCTATTGTGGCGACATCGTATGCGACAACGCTTCTGTCCCTCCAGACGGCGCCGTAGCCGCGGTTCACCGTGTTCCGAGATCGACTCTTGGATGCAGGCTGTCACCGGTCATCACGGCGAGCCGCCCGGTGAACCGCAGCGAGTACTGGAAGATGCCTTCGATACGGCCGATTTCGATGCCGCAGAAACCTTTGTGCAAACGCTTCAGTCGCTGGCAGGCCTGGAGGCATTTCCCCGGCCCGACAAGGTGCTGTCCAAGGCCGCCTCATGGTGGATTGCCGGTCTGACCGTGCTGGCCGACTGGTTGGGATCCAACCGTAAGTTCTTTCCCTACTGTAACAAACAAGTTTCTCTGGATGCCTACTGGCAGGAGGCGCTGACCAATGCAGAGAAGGTCGTGCGCGCCGCCGGCCTCGTTTCCCAGCCAGCCACCTCCCAGTTCATCCTGGCAGATTGCTTCGCGGAACCGCCAGCCGCATTGAACCCGACGCCCTTGCAGACCTGGGCACAGGATGTTGCCATCACACCCGGCCCCGCCCTGTTCATCCTTGAGGACGTTACCGGCGCGGGCAAGACCGAGGCAGCCCTGCTGCTCGCTTGGCGGCTGTTGCGGGCCAACGACGGGACCGGCGTCTATTTCGGTCTGCCCACCATGGCCACGGCCAACAGCATGTACCAGCGCCTGGGCGGCGGTGACCCACCCGTCTATGCCCGCCTGTTCGAAGGCGGCCGGCCACCTTCGCTGACCCTGGCCCATGGCCGCGCCGACCTGGTAGCCGCCTTCCGCGAATCCCTGTTGCCCATGGATACCGACGAGCGGGATTACGGGGACGGCACCCTGCCGGTCGGCGCGCGTTGCAACGCCTGGCTGGCGGACAACCGAAAGAAGGCCCTTCTGGCCGAGGTGGGCGTAGGGACCATCGACCAGGCGTTGCTTGCCATTCTCGCCTCGCGGCATCAGTCTCTGCGCCTTTTGGGACTGCTGGGCAAGGTGCTGATCGTGGACGAGGTACATGCCTGCGATGCCTACATGAACCGCTTGCTGGAACGCCTGCTACAGGCTCACGCTCGGGCCGGCGGCAGCACTATTCTGCTCTCGGCCACCCTGCCCCATGACCAGAAACAGCGGCTCGCCACGGCTTTCGGTCGAGGCAGCGGTTTCGATCCACCAGCGATGGAACCGACCGATCATTACCCGCTCGCCACCTGGTTTATGGATGATCACATCCAGCAGCAACCCCTGGACACCCGCCCGGACGTCGCGCGCCGGGTCGAGGTTTGCTGCGCGGAGCAAGAACAGGATATTGAAGCGTGGTTGCAACAGGTGGTGGAAAGCGGTCGCTGCGCCTGCTGGATCTGCAACACCGTGGACGATGCACGCCGCCGCTACGAGCAGCTGCGCACGACCCATCCCGATGGGTCCATCGAGCTGTTCCACGCCCGTTTCACGCTGCATGACCGCCTGCGGATCGAACAGAGAGTGCTGGGACGCTTCGGCAAGGATTCAGGACCGGAACAACGCCAGGGACGAATTCTCATCGCCACCCAGGTGGTGGAACAGTCGCTTGATCTCGATTTCGATGTGCTGGTTTCCGACCTCGCGCCCATCGACCTGCTCATCCAGCGCGCCGGCCGACTCTGCCGACACAGCCGGGACGCCACCGGCCAGCGCATCGACGGTCCTGATCAGCGCAGCACCCCGGTGCTCACCTTGCTCGCACCCCCGTGGACCGACGAGCCGAAAACCCGCTGGCTGCGCGATCACCTGCCCGGCACCGCCGCCGTGTATCGCGACGAGGACGGCCGCCTCTGGCTGGCCATGAAACTTCTGCGGGAGAAGGGCGGCTTCGAAATGCCGGCGGACGCCCGCCACCTGGTGGAAGGCGTCTATGGTGCCGATCCATTCACGGACATCCCGGAGGGGCTGCAACAAAAGGCACTGGATGCGGAAGGCGCAGCAAAAGCGCAACGCAGCATGGCCGAACTCAAGGCGCTTGATCTCGAGGACGGCTACCGCCGCGAAGGCCCCTGGCTGGACGAAGACATCACGCCCACCCGCCTCGGCGAGCCCACCACCACCCTCTGGCTCGCCCACTGGGAGGACGGTCGGCTACTGCCCCTCCACAGCGACGATCCCCGCGACCATCGAGCTTGGCACCTGAGCAGCCTCACCGTGCGCCAGTCTCTGGTCGCCGCTGAGATACCACCCGAGGGTATCGACGCCGAAGCCTGGGCGCAGCACAAGGCCGTACTGCCGGGCAAAGGGCGTTGGGGGGTGGTGGTCACGCTTGAACAAGACGAAGAGCACCTCCTGGGCCATGCCCTGGGGCCTGAAAACGAACGCCGACTGCTTCGGTATTCGGGGCAGAGCGGATTGCAGATCGATTACCATCAAGGAAGCAAAGGAGCATGAACCTCATCACCGACCTATGGATCCCCGTCCGCCTCGCCGACGGCACTCGAACCACCATCCGCCCCTCCGAGATCACCGACCGATCCAATCCGCCGGTGGCCCTGGACGCGCCCAGGACCGACTTCAATAGTGCCCTGGCGCAGTTCCTCATCGGTCTCCTGCAGACCGCGTTCGCGCCACGCGACGGCGACGAATGGATCGCTCGCCTGGAAAAGCCTCCCTGCGTCGAGATGCTGGACCAGGCCTTCGGTGGCCATGCCGATGCCTTCGTCCTCAACGGCGAGGGGCCGCGCTTCATGCAGGATCTGGAAAGGTTTGACCAAGGCGGCACAGACAAACGCAAACCGGCGAAGAAGAACAGCGTTGCCAGCCTGCTGATAGACACCCCTGGGGACAAGACCCTGAGAAACAACGCCGATCATTTCATCAAGCGGGATCGTATCGAGGCGCTGTGCCCAGCCTGTGCCGCCACAGCCCTGTTTACCCTGCAAATCAATGCCCCTGGCGGCGGTGCCGGGCATCGCACTTCACTGCGCGGCGGCGGCCCCCTCACCACCCTGGTCGCACTGGATCCGGAAGGCAGCGAGCTCCCCGACACGCTGTGGCACAACCTCTGGCTCAACGTGCTGCCGCGCACCGTGCGCCTCACCGGCAATCCCGTGCTGACCGATCCCGAGCACATCTTCCCCTGGCTGGCCACCACCCGAACCAGCAACCCCAAGGAAGGCGGCCTGGACACGACGCCGGAAGATGCCCATCCGCTGCAGATGTACTGGGCCATGCCGCGACGCATCCGTCTGGACTTCGAAAACACAAAAGGGGGTGATTGCGATCTTTGCGGCACTCAAGGACCGCTCGTCCAGCGCTACTTCACGCTCAACTACGGTACCAACTACACCGGCGCTTGGCGCCATCCCCTCTCTCCCTACCAGGAACAGGACTCAGCCGAGCCTTTGCCCCGGCACCCACAACCGGGAGGTATCGGTTACCGCCACTGGTTGGGGCTGGTCTATGCCAGGCAAGACGACAAGCAACGTATCGTTCCTGCCCGAGTGGTGGATACCTTCCTGCGTGAATCCGAAGGAATGGGGCAGGCGCGTATTTGGGCCTTCGGGTACGACATGGACAACATGAAACCCCGCTGCTGGTACGAGGCCATCATGCCCCTCTACCACGTACCCAATGACATCCGAGAACGTTTCACCACGCGCATCGGCGAAATGATCCAAGCCGCTGACCGGGTGACCGGCATGCTCAGAACCGCAGTGAAAGAAGCATGGTTCAAACGGCCTGGCGACGCCCGCGGGAATACCAACTTCCTGTCCGATGGTTTCTATCAGCACACCGAGGCCGACTTCTACGCCTGCCTGACGCGACTGATCGAGCGCATCCGCGAAGAGCAGGACCGCTCGGTGCTGGCCGAATGGCACCTATTCCTGTGCCGCGCCGCGCTAGCACTGTTCGACGAATGGGCCGCCAGCGGAGACCTCGCCTTTGGCGACCCGGCCCGCGTGGCCCGGGCCCGCAGCAAGCTGCTCAAGCAGATCAACAGCAAGAAGATCAGACAGATCCTTTCGCTACCCAACACCAAGGAGAAAGCCACATGACCCCGAAGGAACCCCTCTTTGCACCCGACAGTCCCGCAGGCGAGGTGCTTGCCGATTGGTGGCGGCGTCTGGAGGGCGACCGCGGCGCCCGTGCCGAACTGCGCCGCGCCCGCTCCCCTGAGGAGGCTGCCCTGATTCCGTCCACTATTGACCTGATCACCCGTCTGCGCGCCACCCCAGTGGCCGAGCAGAGCGGTTGGTTGGTCCGTATCCCGATCATCGCCGGTCTCACCGCCCACCTGGACCACAACGCCGCCGACAAGGTGCTCACCTCTCCCAACCGCGATGTCCTGCCCAGGCGCATGGCCAGCGCCAAGGGCGACCGGCCACGGGTCTCCGAACTGCGCTTCCGACGTCTGCTGCAATATTCCCGGGACGACCTCTACCGACCGATGATACGCGTCCTCGCCCAGCTCGATCGCCAGGCCGGGCTGTTCGATCTGGCCGATGCCATTTTCTGGTGGGGCCCACAGGTCCAGAAGGCCTGGGCCTTTGCCTACTTCCCTGCACTCAAGAAGTCCGCCTGACACAAGGAGAATCTGGAATGAAACGCTTCGTACAACTACACCTGTTCACCGCCTATCCGCCAGCCAACCTCAACCGTGACGATCTTGGTCGCCCCAAGACTGCCCTGGTTGGCGGTGCCGAACGCCTGCGCATCTCTTCGCAAAGCCTAAAGCGCGCTTGGCGCACCTCCGATGTCTTTGCCGACAAGCTGGATGGCCACATTGGTACCCGCACGAAGCGCCTCGGCGAGGAAGTGTCCGATACGCTCACCAAGGGTGGCGTCGCGGAGAAGAAGGCACGCGACTGGGCCAGAAAGATCGCCAATGTCTTCGGCAAGCTTAAGAAATCTAAGGACGACGGCAGCACGGATGCCCTGCACATCGAACAACTGGTCCACATCAGCCCCGAAGAGCAAACAGCCATCAACGCACTGGTCCAACGCATGATCGATACAGGTGAGGCACCCGGCGATGACGACCTGAAACTGCTGCGCAGGCAGAAGAGCGCCGCCGACATCGCCCTGTTCGGTCGCATGCTGGCTGACGATCCCGGTTTTAACACTGAGGCCGCCTGCCAAGTGGCCCACGCGATCACGGTGCACAAGGTGTCGGTCGAGGACGATTTCTACACTGCGGTGGACGACCTCAACCGCGGCGAAGAGGATGTGGGCGCAGGTCACATGGGCGACACCGAGTTCGGCGCCGGGCTATTTTACACCTACCTCTGTATCGACCGGCAACTGCTGCTGGACAACCTTGGAGGCAACACCGATCTGGCCCAGCGGACCCTCGCCGCCCTGATCGAGAGCGCCGCCACGGTGGCGCCCACCGGAAAGCAGAATAGCTTTGGTTCCCGCGCCCGTGCTAGTTACATTCTGTGCGAGACAGGCGGTGCCCAACCGCGTAACCTGTCGGTGGCCTTTCTCAAACCCACCGAGGCGCACGGCAATGGCCTGCTAGCCAATACCATCGCAGCCCTTGAAGTGGAGAGGGAGCGTCTGGACCAAGCCTATGGCGACGGTGATGTCAATGCCGCGGCCATGAACAGCCTCAAGTGCGAGGGCAGCTTGAAGGAGATCATCGCCTACGCCACCAAGGGCCTGGACGATGACTGAATTGCTCCTGTTCCAGCTTTATGGTGTGCTGGCGAGCTGGGGCGAACCCGCCGTGGGTGAATACCGCCCCAGCGCCACCCACCCCGGCAAGTCGCAGATCACCGGCCTACTTGCCGCAGCCTTGGGCATCAGCCGGGACGAAGAGGCCGCCCTATCTGCCCTGGCCAACAACTATGGGCTGGCAGTGCGCATTGATGCCGAGGGCGAGTTGCTGCGTGATTACCACACCACCCAGGTACCGCCAAAGCGGCGCGGACAGCGCTTCTACACACGCCGCGACGAGATGGCCACCGACCATCTCTACACTATCCTGTCGCAACGCGACTACCGGGTCGAGGCCGCCTGGACCTGTGGGCTCTGGTCTCGTGACGATGCACCGCACGCGCTGGACGATGTGCGCCGCGCGCTGCAGCAACCGCAATTTACCCTCTACCTTGGCCGTAAATCTTGTCCACCCTCTCTGCCGCTGAACCCACAACTGATCCAAGCCGACACGCTCAAGGAGGCCTTTGCTGGCTACCGCGGAGACGAGAAGCTCTCCGATAGCTTGGTGGCGCACTCCGGAAAGCACCGCTACTGCTGGGAAGACCCCCTGCCCACCGGGCTCGCCACCGGCTTCGATCAGACAATGAGGCTCTGGCACGTGCCCCGCAACGACCTGCCCGGCAGTCGCATCCGCTGGCAGTTCACCACCCGCGACGAACGCCAGGCGATCGCATGAACAAGGAGAACGCCATGTACCTGAGCCGCCTGACACTCACCGAGCACCCCAATCTGCATCCCATCGTGCATCGGCTGGGTGATGCCTATCGCGAACACCAGATGCTCTGGCAACTGTTCGATCCACAACCAGACGCGGAAAGGGATTTTCTCTATCGGCGCGAGACCCGCAAGGGAAGACCGTGCTACTTCCTACTCTCGCGCCGCCCGCCGGTCAACCCGCTGGGACTATGGAGGATCGACCCGCCCAAGCCCTTCGCACCTTGCCTGCAGGTGGGCCAACGACTGGCCTTCAGCCTGCGTGTCAACCCGGTGGTTAACCACGACGGCAAGCGTCATGACATCGTCATGGACCGCAAGCGCCAGATGGGATGGAAGACGATGTCCCTCTGGGAACGCCCACCCCTGCAGCAGGTGATCCACGAAACAGGCACCGACTGGCTGCAACGACGATCGGAACGACACGGCTTCGAGATCGACCCTGGCCTATTGCGTGTCGAAGGTTATCAGCAGCATCACAGCCGTCGAGGGCGCCGCAACATCCGCTTCAGCACTCTGGATTTCACAGGTCTGCTTCGGGTGACTGAACCTGACCTGTTCATGGAAGCATTGACCCAGGGCATCGGTCCCGCCAAGGCCTTCGGCTGCGGTCTGATGCTGGTCCGTCGCGCATGATTGATGCATTACGTAACACATACTGCTCTTGCCGTGACACCAAGCGAGTCTTCGATCTCGTGAAAGATTTTGGGACATCCGAGTCCCCAAAATCGACTCGATCTTCGACAACTCATTGGTGCCCCGGTCGTCCTGGTCACCCGGCGTTCCGCCACAACATCGCAAGCTCGTTGCGGCTACACACCG
>QNZQ01000181.1 GCA_003972985.1 Gammaproteobacteria bacterium
ACCCAGGGACTGAAATTCCAGCTGTTTCGGTTTACACTCTGTATTCATAGGCCTCTTTCTCTTGTTGCCGGTAAGTGTTTGGTTGCCCTTGCTTTATGCAACAAAAAGAGGCCTATTTCTAGAGGGGTGGTGAGAAATCCGGGCTAGTCTACAGCGCGAGAGAAATGGGCACAATTAGGGCACGGTTAGGGCACAGGATTGCGCTCACTAAGGCAGCTGCTTTTTTGTGTGCTTGTAAGTTATTGGTTATTTTCGAGAAAGATGGTCGGAGTGAGAGGATTCGAACCTCCGGCCCCCGCCTCCCGAAGGCGGTGCTCTACCAAGCTGAGCTACACTCCGAATCTGTCGGCTAGATGGACCTGTCCACGGAAAAGTCGGCCAGGGCCGCCAGGGCGCTGTTGAAGGCAGACGGGGGAAGCGGCTCCAGCGCCTTCTTGGCCAGCTCGGCTTCCTCCCTGGCGAGGCGGGCAGTGTAAGCGATTGCGTCGGTGGATTCAATGGCGGCCATCACCTCGCCGGCCATGTCGGCGCCTCCCTCCTCGATGGCCCGGCGCAGCAGTGCGCGCTGCTCCTCCGTGCCGCTCTCCATGGCGCGGATCAGCGGCAGGGTGGGCTTGCCCTCGGCCAGGTCGTCGCCGAGGTTCTTGCCGATGTCCTGGTCCGAGGAGCCGTAGTCCAGCGCGTCGTCGATCATCTGGAAGGCAAGCCCCAGGTGCAGGCCGTAGTCGGCGAGCGCCTGTTCCTCGCATTCGTTGGCGTCGTTGATCACCGCGGCCAGCCGCGCGCCGGCCTCGAAGAGTGTGGCGGTCTTGCGCAGGATCACCTCGCGGTACTTCTGCTCGTCGGTGTCGGGATCGTTGCAGTTGAGCAGCTGCAGCACCTCGCCCTCGGCGATGCGGTTGGTGGCGTGGGAGAGGATGTCCATCACCCGCATGTGCTGGATCTCCACCATCATCTCGAAGGAGCGGGAATAGAGAAAATCGCCCACCAGCACGCTGGCGGCGTTGCCCCAGACCGCGTTGGCGGTCTCGTTGCTGCGGCGCATGTCGGAGCCGTCCACCACGTCGTCGTGCAGCAGGGTGGCGGTGTGGATGAACTCGATGATGGCCGCCAGGTTGACGTGCTGTTCCCCCTGGTAACCCAGCGCCCGGGCGGCCAGCAGCACGATCATGGGCCGCAGCCGCTTGCCGCCGCTGTTTATAATATAGTGTCCGATCTGGTTGATGAGCACCACGTCGGACTGGAGCCGGTCCAGGATCAGCAGATCGGTGGCGCGCAGATCGTCGGCGATGAGCTCGCGAATGGCGGAGAGATCCATAGAGATCGGGTCAAGGGATGCCGTGCACTGGGAGAATCAGGCCGATGCTAGCGGGAAATGGCCGGAGTGCCAAGGGTGTTCGCGAAAAATTCTCGTTCCATTTGACCTGGCCGGGCTTTGCCGTTAGAATTCCGCGTCTTTCCGCCGGGGCTGTTACTGGTTTCCGGTGCTTACCACAGCAAATTTTCTGGAGACATGCAGACATGTATGCCGTAATTCAGACCGGGGGCAAGCAGTACCGTGTCAGCGAGGGCACGACCCTGAAGGTCGAGAAGATCAATGCCGACGAAGGTGCCAGCATCGAGCTGGACAAGGTGCTCATGGTCGCCGATGGTGACGACGTGAAGGTGGGCACTCCCTATCTGGAGGGTTCCGTGACCGCCACGGTGAAGTCCCACGGCAAGGGCGGTAAGGTGCAGATCGTCAAGTTCAAGCGGCGCAAGCACCATCTGAAGCGCCAGGGTCACCGTCAGCAGTACACCGAACTCGAGATTACCGGCATCAACGCGGGCTGAGGAGAGAAGCAGATGGCACACAAGAAAGCAGGCGGCTCCAGCCGCAACGGTCGCGATTCCGAATCCAAGCGCCTTGGCGTCAAGCTCTTTGGCGGTCAGGCGGTGAAGGCGGGCGGCATCATCGTCCGTCAGCGCGGTACCCGTGTCCATGCCGGAGAGGGCGTGGGCTGCGGCCGCGATCATACCCTGTACGCACTCACCGATGGCGTGGTCAAGTTCGAGAAGAAGGGTCCCCGCAGCCGCAAGTACGTGAGCGTGGTGCCCGCCTGATAGCCTTAGATTCGATCAAGGATCAGGCCAAGAAGCCTCGCCACTGCTGGCGGGGCTTTTTTGGTTATGGAGCAGAAGGATTCGCGGCGGGGCGCCGCTCCTACGGGTAGGAGCAACGTAGGAGGCCCGTCCCCGGGCCGAAGGATTCGTGGCGGGGCGCCGCTCCTGCCAGAAACAGAACCAGGTAGAATTCGAAACATGAAATTCGTTGACGAGGCCACCATCAAGGTGGAGGCGGGAGACGGCGGCAACGGCTGTGTCAGCTTCCGCCGCGAGAAGTACATACCCAGGGGCGGCCCCGATGGCGGCGATGGCGGCGATGGCGGCAGCGTCTGGCTGGTGGGCGACGAGGGCCTCAATACCCTGGTGGATTTCCGTCACCAGAGGTTGCACCGGGCCGAGCGGGGCCAGAACGGCATGGGGCGCCAGATGACCGGCCACAAGGGGGCGGACCTGGAGGTTCGGGTTCCCGTGGGCACGCGTGTAAAGGATCTCGACACCGGCGAGGTGATCGGCGAGGTGCTGGAGCAGGGGCAGCGGCTACTGGTGGCCCGCGGCGGCAGGCACGGCCTCGGCAACATCCATTTCAAGAGCAGCACCAACCGGGCGCCGCGCCAGGCCACCCCGGGGACGCCGGGGGAGAAGCGTACCCTCGGACTGGAGCTCATCGTGCTGGCCGACGTGGGGCTGCTGGGCATGCCCAACGCCGGCAAGTCGAGCCTCATCGCGCGTGTTTCCCACGCTCACCCGAAGATCGCCGACTACCCCTTCACCACGCTCTATCCCAACCTGGGCGTGGTGAAACTGGGGGAGGGGCGCAGTTTCGTCATCGCCGACATCCCCGGCGTCATCGAGGGTGCCGCGGAAGGGGCGGGTCTCGGCCTGCAGTTCCTCAAGCACCTCTCCCGCACCCGGCTGCTGCTGCACCTGGTGGACATCGCGCCCATGGACGACAGCGTCGATCCTGCCGGGGAGGTGCGCAAGATCGTCGCCGAGGTGGAGAAGTTCGGGGGCGAGCTGCTCGAGCGGGAGCGCTGGCTGGTGCTCACCAAGAAGGATCTGCTTCCCGCGGAGGAGTTCGAGGCGCGCCGCCGGCAGCTCGTCGATGAACTGGGCTGGACGGGCCCCGTGTTCGGTATCTCCTCGGTGACCGGCGAAGGGCTGGACGAGCTGGTGCAGGCCCTCATGCGCCACCTGGAGCGCGAAGCCGCCAGCGAAACCGTGGCTGCCGGGCCTGACGACGAGCCCTACGACCCCACCCGTTCCTGATGATGCAGCGCAGCGACATTCCCGCAACCCGGCGCTGGGTGGTGAAGATCGGCAGCGCCCTGCTCACCGCCGAGGGCCAGGGCCTGGACCGCCAGGCATTGGGCCACTGGGTGGACCAGATGGCCGACTGGCTGGAGCAGGACCGGCACGAACTGGTGCTGGTCTCCTCCGGCGCCGTGGCCGAGGGGATGTGCCGCATGGGCTGGACCCGCCGGCCGGAAACCCTGCACGAGCTCCAGGCTGCCGCTGCTATCGGCCAGATGGGGCTGATCCAGGCTTGGGAGAGCTGTTTCCAGCGCCGCGGGCGGCACACCGCCCAGGTGCTGGTGACCCACGACGATCTCTCGGATCGGCGCCGCTACCTCAACGCGCGCAGTACCCTGCGTACCCTGCTGGACCTGAAGGTGGTGCCGGTGGTGAACGAGAACGATGTGGTGGCCAACGAGGAACTCCGTTTCGGAGACAACGATACCCTGGCGGCGCTGGTGGCCAATCTCATCGAGGCGGAACTGCTGGTGCTGCTCACCGACCAGCCGGGGCTCTTCGAGGCCGATCCCCGCCAGGATCCCGATGCCAGGCTCATCAGGCATGCCCCGGTGGACGATCCCCGCCTCGACCAGTATGCCGGCGACAGCCGGGGTGTGCTGGGCAGCGGCGGCATGGCCACCAAGCTGCGCGCGGCGCGGGTGGCGGCCCGCTCGGGCACGGCCACGGTGATCGCCTCCGGCCGCGAGAACGACGTGCTGCAGCGCATCGGTCGGGGGGAGACAGTGGGCACCCTGCTGGTGCCTGCCCAGGAGCCCCACGCGGCGCGCAAGCGTTGGCTGGCCGGCCAGCTGCAGGCGCGAGGGCGGCTGGTGCTCGACGAGGGAGCGGTACGGGTGCTGCGCGAGGCGGGCAGGAGCCTCCTGGCGGTGGGCGTGAAGGCGGTGGAGGGCCACTTTTCCCGTGGCGAGGTGGTGGTCTGCGTGGACCCGCAGGGGCGCGAGGTGGCGCGCGGCCTGGTGAACTACTCCTCGCAGGAGGCGCGTCGCATCCAGGGCCAGCCGAGCAGCCGCTTCGAGTCGATCCTCGGCTACATGGACGACGAGGAACTGATCCACAGGGACAATCTCGTCCTCACCTGATGGAGCCCTGGTACCTCTGGTACGCGGCGACGGGAGTGGCGGCCGGCCTGCTGGCGGGGCTCATGGGGGTCGGGGGCGGCCTGGTGATCGTCCCCTCGCTGCTCTTCGCCTTCGCCCTGCAGGGGCTCGAGCCGCGTTACCTGGCCCACCTGGCAGTGGGTACCTCGCTGGCGGCCATCGTGCCCATTTCCATCTCCTCGCTCTGGGCGCACCACCGGCGTGGTGCCGTGGAGTGGTCGCTGGTAGGGATGCTGGCGCCGGGGCTCATGCTGGGTGCCTGGTGCGGCGCCTGGATGGCCGACCAGATGAGCACCTTCTGGCTGAAGGGGCTGTTCGGCGGTTTCCTGCTGCTGGTGGCGCTGCAGATGGTCAGCGGATTTCAGCCGACGTCCGGCGGGCGCTCCCTGGGCAGGTGGCTCTTCTCCGCGGCAGGGTGGCTCATCGGCAGCGTGTCGGGACTGGTGGGCATCGGTGGCGGGACCATGACGGTGCCCCTCCTGGTGTGGCAGGGAAGGCCGCTGCCACGTGCAGTGGCCACTTCGGCTGCCTGCGGGCTGCCCATTGCCCTGGCGGGGGCGGCCGGATTCATCTTCTTCGGTGCCGGCGTGCCGATTTCAGGTGCCGCCGGTTATGTCCACTGGCCCGCTATGCTGGTCATTGCACTCTTCGCTGTGGCCCTGGCGCCCGTGGGGGCCAAATTGGCACATACGATTCCCGTGGGATTACTACGGCGCCTGTTCGCGGTAGTGCTGGCGATCGTGGGATTGCGGTTGCTGTTGGCTTGAGTCCGGGAATTCCGCGCCACGGATGCGGCGAAACAGGGCCAGGCGCCCCTGCTTGTCGCGCAGCACCAACCTGTCACCCTGCAGCGACACATCGAACTCCTGGCTCTGTCCTGTATCCTTGTCGGTAAGACGGAGGCGCGGAGGCAGGATCTCCAGCTGGAAATCCCGGTACTTGTCCCGCGCCCAGTAGATGCGGCCGAGGTGATCCTTGATGGCAAACAGGATGTTGTTGTTGCTCGCCCAGGCTCCCTCGAGTTCACTGGTGCTCTGTGGGGAAAAGGGTGGTAAGGTTGAAGAGGGCGGGGGTGCCGGAACCGGTGACGGCCACCGGGAGACAGGAGGATAGGGTGATCGCCCCGTCTGGGAGGAGAAATCCTGGTAGAGCTGCATCATTTCGAACATGTCCAGCATGGAGCGCATCATGTCCACGAAGGGGTTGTTGCTCGCCGTGCCGGCGCCGTGAGCCGGCGGCAGAAGGAGAAACAGCAGGATGAGGACGGTTTTCTTCATGGATGTGCCGTGCCGGGTGGATTCCTCTGCGATTATAGGGCATCGCCGGTTGATGCGGTGCCACCGCTCACCAAACAGGTGTATCGAGCATGAATGAAACAGTGAATGCCGAAAGGTTGCTGGAACATGCCGTTGCCGAACTGCTCGAGGAGCGGAAACAGCTGCTGGCGCTCTTCTGCGAGCTGGCAGGAGTGGAACCGGCGGCAGAGTCCGCCGGCATGCAGCAGCTGCAGCGTTTCTGCCAGCTGCTCATCGATTACGCCTCGCTCTGGCAGTTCGAGATCCATGACCTGCTGCTGAGGACGCAGGACAACCATGCCGCGGCCCGGGCGATGCTGGAGAAGTACCAGCCGCTCATCCTGCAGGCCAGCGATGCCGCCCTGGAATTCAACGACAGGTACGACGCTTCCGACCACCTGCTCGATCTCTCCGAGGTGGAGGCGCATCTCTCCCGCCTGGGGGAGGTCCTGGCAACCCGCTTCGATGCAGAGGACAGGATCATTTCGGCACTGTAGTACGACCATGGGCATACTCGATCTTCACGGCAGCTGGAAACCCTCGCGCGAGTTCCTCCTGGAACACATGAAACTGCCGCGGTGCAAGCCGCTGAAGCTGGAGAGCTTTCCCCGCGGGCTGGACGGTGCGCGCATCGATGTCTGGCTGGGTGATCCCCTGAACCGGGCCATCGAAGAGCTGGTGCAGGCCAGCCTGGCGAAGCGCATGCAGATGCTGCAGATCGCCGGTGCCCATGCGGTGGGCTCCACCGACATTTCCAAGAGCTTCCGCGAGAGCTACGGCGAAGCCGCTCTCGCGGTGGCGCAGCGCGCACGCGCCGCCATGCGTCGGGAGATCTACCAGCTCTTCCACCTCGCCGTGGTCAAGCAGATCCTGCTCACCCTGGACCACCAGCTGAGTACCTGGGCCGACGAGTCCGAGGGTACCCTGGACCTGGGCGGCGTGCCCGGCAGGAACGCGGGCTCCCGCGTTGAACAGCTGCGCCAGTTCCGGCGCTACCAGCAGCGGCTGCGTTTCCTGGTGGCCCACGACGTTCTCGGCATCATGCACAGCCTGGACCGGGTGGCCCGCAAGCGCCGCAAGAGTATCCTGGCGATGTCCTGGCCGGTTGCCGAGGAGATCCTGTTCAACCCGCTGCTGCAGCTCGGTACCCTGGACTGCGAGGAGAATTTCCTCGAGCTCTACCCGCTGGTGCTCATGGATGCCGATCGTTTCCGCAGGATGGACCAGGTACTGCTCTCGGAGCTGAGCGAATGGCTGCCCGATTGCTGCGCCGGAGCACCGCCACCGCTGGATCCCGAGGAACTCAAGTCGCTGCCGCTGCGCCAGGACAAGGGCGAGCTGGCGGGTTATGCCCAGGTCGAGGCCTTTTTACGCCAGGTGATCTCGGCCAAGGAGTACCAGGAGGGCAGGGGCAGCTGGCTGGACCATCCGCGCAACCTGGTGCGGCTCTTCGGGGGCGAGCAGAAGGGAGGTGGTTCCGGTCCCTGGCGCCATCCCCGCTGGGCGGCCTTCCAGGAAGAGCTGATCGAGCGGGTCGAGCGGGGCCTTGAGCAGCGCGGACTGCTGGAGCCCCTGCTCGCCAGCATGCGGCTGCGCAAGATCTATCCCGATCTCGGACGCCGGGGCTCGCCGAGGCTGCTGCTCGACTACCTGCTGGGCTTTCGCAGCCGGCACGAGGTGATCGGCGCACTGGACAGGCTGGAGGAGATTGCCAACCTCCCGGCCTACCAGTCGCACCTTGCCCGGGCGCGCAAGGAACTGCGCCAGGCGCCGCCGCTGAAACGCCGGCGCTGGCTGATCCAGGGACTGGAGGGTTATGCCCGGCTACGCCGTGACCTGAAGCTGGCGTGGGAAGCCTATCGCGCCATGGACTGCTTCCGTCTCCTGGATTCCAGCGAGGACCTGGAGCTCTCCCGTGCCAACGGGCTGCTGCAGGACTTCAGCCCGGGCTCCGAGGAAGCGGAGAAGGTCTGCTGCCACGTCATCATCAAGGCGGACCTGCGCGGGTCCACGGAGCTGATCGCGGGAATGAACCGCACGGGCATCAATCCCGCCACCTATTTCAGCCGCAACCTCTTCGCGCCCGTGAACACCCTGCTGAAGACCTATGGCGCCGAGAAGGTCTTTCTCGAGGGGGATGCCGTGATTCTCGTAATCCTCGATCACGCCGGCCAGGCGGGAGCGGCGGTGGCGAGAGCCTGCGGGCTGGCCCACGAGCTCATTTCCCTGGTGAGCAAGCGCAACCGCGAGAACCGCCGACGCGGGCTGCCCGAGCTGGAGCTCGGCGTGGGGGTGGCCTACGAGGAGGCCGCGCCGACCTACCTCTTCGACGAGGGGAGAAAGATCACCATTTCGCCGGCCATCCACCGTGCCGACCGGCTCTCCTCCTCCAACCTTCCGCGCGACTTCCTCTCCGCGCTCCAACAGGAAAAACCGGACGGGTGGGGCGTGGAAGTGGTGATGCTGGAGGATTCTGCCAACCCGGTCTCAAAGGGGAGCGAGTTGCGCCGCTACAATGTAAATGGGGTAGAACTGGATGCTGCCGCCTTTGCCCACCTGAAGCAGGAAGTGGCCATGAAGACCGTCCCTGCAGAGAAGGTGGGAGGATATAGGGGAGACTGTTACCATCTCGGGCGTTTCCCCGATAAATCCGGAAAGACCCGGTGGCTGGTGTTGCGGGAGGCGGGTATCCGGCACTGGAATGGAAAGAAGCTCTTCACCAGGGAAGGTACAGGGGCGGCGCGTTTCTATGAGGTGGTGACCGCCCCGGAACTGGCAAAGAAGATCCGCCACCTGCTGGTGGCTAAGGCCTGACAATTTTTCTGGAGACTGCTCTTCGATGACACTGATTCGCGCCCACCGCCAGCACCGCATGAAAACGGCCTTCTGGGGAGAGTTCGAACTGACCGGGCAGCGTGGCTGCAGGGTGCTGGTGGAGGAGCTCACCG
>QNZQ01000105.1 GCA_003972985.1 Gammaproteobacteria bacterium
CCGGTGTGTAGCCGCAACGAGCTTGCGATGTTGTGGCGGAACGCCGGGTGACCAGGACGTCCGGGGCACCAATGAGTTGTCGAAGATCGAGTCGATTTTGGGGACTTGGATGTCCCAAAATCTTTCACGAGATCGAAGACTCGCTTGTGAATACGCCCCGGTTTTTATTTCATGTGGCCTTTGGTAGTGGCCACCACTGAGGAGTGATCATGCCTGTAGTTACACTTCCCGATGGTTCGCAGCGTTCCTACGACCATCCCGTCACCATTGCCGAGATAGCCGCCGACATCGGCCCAGGGCTCGCCCGTGCCATGCTCGCCGGAAAGGTCGACGGCAAGCTGGTCGATGCAGACTATCTCATCGACAGGGATGCAGAAGTGGCCATCGTCACCGACCGGGACGAAGAGGCTCTGGAGCTGATCCGTCACGATGCCGCCCACGTCATGGCCCAGGCGGTGCAGGAACTCTATCCCGGCACCCAGGTGACCATAGGACCCGCCATCGAGGACGGTTTCTACTACGACTTCGCGCGCAAGGAGCCCTTCACGCCCGAGGACCTGAAGAAGATCGAGGACCGCATGCGCGAGATCGTGGGCCGTGATCTGCCCATCAAGCGCGAGGTTTGGGACCGGGAAGAGGCGAAACGCATCTTCGAAGAGCTGGGTGAGCACTACAAGGTAGAGATCATCGACGCCATACCCGAAGGTGAGCCCATCACCATCTATCGCCAGGGTGACTGGTTCGACGTCTGCCGTGGCCCCCACCTGCCCAGTACCGGCAAGCTGCCCAAGGCCTTCAAGCTGATGAAGCTGGCGGGCGCCTACTGGCGCGGTGACTCCAACAACGAGATGCTGCAGCGCATCTACGGCACCGCCTGGCGCAACAAGAAGGAACTCAAGGCGTACCTGCATCGCCTGGAAGAGGCGGAGAAACGCGACCACCGCAAGATCGGCAAGGCGCTGGACCTGTTCCACACCCAGGAGGAGGCGCCAGGCATGGTCTTCTGGCACGACAAGGGGTGGCAGATCTACCTTACCGTGGAGCAGTACGTGCGGCAGAAGCTGCGGGAGCACGGCTACCAGGAGGTGCACACCCCGGAGATCATCGACCGCAGCTTGTGGGAGAAGTCGGGCCACTGGGAGAAGTTCGGCGACATGATCTTCACCACCCACTCGGAACACCGCGACTACGCCATCAAGCCCATGAACTGTCCCGCCCACGTGCAGATCTACAACCACGGCCTGCGCAGCTACCGGGACCTGCCCCTGCGGCTGGCGGAGTTCGGCTCGTGCCATCGCAACGAGCCCTCGGGCACCCTGCATGGCCTGATGCGGGTGCGTAATTTCGTCCAGGACGACGCCCACATCTTCTGCACCGAGGAGCAGATCCTCGACGAGGTCTCCGCTTTCATCGACCTGCTCTTCGAGGTCTACCGTGACTTCGGCTTCGACGAGGTGCTGATCAAGCTCTCCACGCGGCCCGAGCAGCGGGTGGGCAGCGACGAGCTCTGGGACAAGGCGGAGAAGGCGCTGGAAGACGCGCTCAACTTCAAGGAGCTGGAATGGGAGCTGCAGCCGGGCGAGGGCGCCTTCTACGGACCGAAGATCGAATTCTCGCTGAAGGACTGCCTGGGCCGCGTCTGGCAGCTGGGCACCATCCAGCTCGATTTCTCCATGCCAGGTCGGCTCGGAGCCCACTACATCGCCGAGGACAACAGCAAGCAGGTGCCGGTGATGCTGCACCGCGCCATTCTCGGTTCCCTGGAGCGTTTCATCGGCATTCTGCTCGAACATTATGCCGGCGCCCTGCCGGTGTGGCTGTCGCCGGTGCAGGCGGTGGTCATGAACATCACCGACAAACAGGCCGGTTACGCACAGGAAGTGGCGGAAAAGCTGAAAAAACAGGGCTTTCGTGTGCAAACCGACTTGAGAAACGAGAAGATCGGCTTTAAAATCCGCGAGCACACATTGCAACGGATTCCCTATCTGCTGGTCACTGGTGACCGGGAGATGGAGCAGGGGACGGTTGCCGTGCGGACCCGGAGTGGCGAAGACCTTGGCGCCGTGTCACTGGACGATTTTCTGCATCGTCTCGAAGAGGACACGGAAAAACGCAACTGACGCCGATCCTTCACGACAGATGAGGGATAGGGTTTCCATTTTTTTGTTTACCGAGGATTCTGACTATAGCCAAACAAGATAAAAGAAACCGCCTGAACGATGACATCACCGCACCCGAGGTGCGGCTCATCGATGCCGATGGACAACAGGTAGGTGTCGTCTCCCTGGAGGAGGCGAAGGAAGCAGCTGCTAGCGCAGGACTGGATCTGGTAGAGATCGTGCCCAATGCCGAGCCGCCGGTCTGCCGCATCATG
The DNA here is from genome assembly GCA_003972985.1 of Gammaproteobacteria bacterium. Taxonomy (GTDB): domain Bacteria; phylum Pseudomonadota; class Gammaproteobacteria; order Chromatiales; family Chromatiaceae; genus Thiolapillus. The sequence continues at coordinate 2,375 of QNZQ01000105.1, forward strand.
GACTACGGCAAGTTCGTCTTCGAACAGAAGAAGCAGAAGCAGGCTGCAAAGAAGAAGCAGAAGCAGGTCCAGGTAAAGGAGGTGAAGTTCCGCCCCCACACCGATATCGGTGACTACCAGATCAAGCTGAGGAACCTGCGCCGATTCATCGAAAACGGTGACAAGGCCAAGGTCACCATGCGTTTCCGGGGCCGGGAACACGCCCACCGCGAACTGGGCCTGGAAGTGCTGCAGCGCGTGGAGAAGGATCTCGAGGATATCGCGCAGGTGGAACAGCGCCCGGCGATGGAAGGCCGCCAGATGGTCATGGTGCTGGCACCGCGCAAGAAATAGATTTGTTAACCCGGCACACCTTTGTGCCACAGGCAGGCTGACGGAAAACGGGGTTTTTCAGCAACCTGCCAGACCCGGAGTGACCGGGCCAATGGGCATTGCCTGGGTCACTCGAAATTCACCCTCGACTACAGGAGAGAGAAAATGCCGAAGATAAAGACCAACCGGGGCGCGGCCAAGCGGTTCAAGAAAACCGCCGGTGGCTTCAAGCGCAACCAGTCACACCGCCGTCACATCCTGACGAAGAAGAGCACCAAGCGTAAGCGTCACCTGCGTTCACCGGCCATGCTGCACAAGGCCGACGTGAAGGTGGCCCGTCGCATGATTCCCTACGCCTGATCCCGATTTCGTTACAGGAGATTTGCTATGCCCCGAGTAAAACGTGGTGTCACGGCGCACAAGCGCCACAAGAAGGTTCTCAAGCAGGCCAAGGGTTACTACGGTGCCCGCAGCAAGGTCTATCGCGTCGCCAAGCAGGCGGTCATCAAGGCCGGCCAGTACGCCTACCGCGACCGCCGCCAGCGCAAGCGCCAGTTCCGCGCCCTGTGGATCCAGCGCATCAATGCCGCTGCGCGCATGAACGACCTGTCCTACAGCCGCTTCATGAACGGCCTGAGCAAGGCCGGCATCGAGATCGACCGCAAGATGCTTGCGGATCTCGCCGTCAACGACATGCCGGCGTTTAGCCAGCTCGCAGACAAGGCCAAGGCCGCTCTCGCGAGTTGATCGGCAGGCTGCCGCGGGCAGCTGTTGAAGACTGTTGCCGCCTTCCGCTTTGGAAGGAGGCATGACGAACGAGGGGAAAGGCCTGGGGTCTTTCCCCTTTCTGTTTTCCAGCCGGAGAGATTCATGGACCTGGAGCAACTGATCGAAGAAGCCCTCGAGGCGGTACGGGCTGCCGCCGACCTGCGTGCCTTGGACGAGGTACGCGTGCGCTACCTGGGCAAGAGCGGCCATTTCACCGAACAGCTCAAGCAGCTGGGGAAACTGCCCAAGGAGGAGCGTCCCCGTGCCGGCCAGGCCATCAACAAGGCCAAGCAGCAGCTGCAGAAGGCCATCGAGGCGCGCAAGGCGGAACTGGAGCAGGCGGCGCTGGAAGCGCGCCTGGCCTCGGAACGCATCGACGTGACCCTGCCGGGACGCACCCAGGGTCAGGGCAGCCTGCACCCGGTGACGCGCACCCTGCAGCGCATCCAGGAGATCTTCGCCAGCGCCGGTTTCAGCGTGGCGGAAGGTCCCGAGATCGAGGACGACTACCACAACTTCGAGGCGCTCAACATCCCCGCCCACCATCCGGCGCGGGCCATGCACGACACCTTCTACTTCGACGAGCACCGGCTGCTGCGCACCCACACCTCGCCGGTGCAGGTGCGCGTGATGAAGGATGCCGAGCCACCGCTGAAGGTGATTGCGCCCGGGCGCGTCTACCGCTGCGACTCCGACATCACCCACACCCCCATGTTCCACCAGGTGGAAGGTTTCATGGTGGACGAGCAGGTCACCTTTGCCGACCTGAAGGGCATCCTGCACGCCTTCCTCAAGGCCTTCTTCGAGCAGGATCTCAAGGTGCGCTTCCGGCCCTCCTATTTTCCCTTCACCGAACCCTCTGCAGAGGTGGACATGGAGTGCGTCATGTGTGGCGGCAAGGGATGCCGGGTCTGCAGCCACACCGGCTGGCTGGAGGTGCTGGGCTGCGGCATGATCCACCCCGAGGTGTTCCGCCACGTGGACATCGACACCGGGAAGTACAGCGGTTATGCCTTCGGCATGGGTGTCGAGCGGCTCACCATGCTGCGCTACGGGGTGAACGACCTGCGCCTGTTCTTCGAGAACGACATGCGCTTCCTGCGCCAGTTTGCCTGATCCTGGAGGGACGAGACGATGCAATTCAGTGAAGCCTGGTTGAGGGATTGGGTCAATCCCCCGGTCTCCGTGAACGAACTGGCCGATGCCCTGAGCATGGCCGGACTGGAAGTGGATGGCGTGCATCCCGCGGCGCCCGATTTCAGCGGCGTGGTGGTGGGCGAGGTGCTCGCCTGCGAGCGCCATCCCGACGCGGACAAGCTCTCGGTCTGCCAGGTGGAGGTCGGCGAGGGCGAGCCGCTGCAGATCGTCTGCGGGGCGAAGAACGTGGCCGGTGGCATGAAGGTGCCGGTGGCGAAAGTGGGCGCGGTGCTGCCGGGTGACTTCAGGATCAAGAAGGCCAAGTTGCGTGGTGTCCAGTCCCTTGGAATGATCTGTTCCGCCGCCGAGCTGGGGCTGGCCGAGTCCTCCGAAGGCATCATGCCGCTTCCGGAAAACGCGCTGGTAGGCGAGAATTTCCGCAACTACCTGCAACTCGACGACCACATCATCGACGTGGACCTCACCCCCGATCGCGGCGACTGCCTGAGCATCAACGGCATCGCCCGTGAGGTGGGGGTGATCTTCCGCGAACCGGTGACGCACTGGGAGATCAAGGCAGTGGAGGCCAGGATCGACGAGCGCGTGGCCGTGCAGCTCGAGGCTCCAGCAGCCTGCCCCCGTTACGCCTGCCGCGTGGTGAAGGGCATCGACCCGAATGCCGAGACACCCCTGTGGATGCAGGAGCGCTTGCGCCGCAGCGGTTTGCGCGCCATCAGCCCCGTGGTGGATGTCACCAACTTCGTCATGCTGGAGCTGGGGCAGCCCATGCACGGCTTCGACCTGGGCAGGATCGATGGCGGCATTCGCGTGCGTCTTTCGGAAGGAAACGAGAAACTGGAGCTGCTCGATGGCAGCGAAGTGGAAGTGAAGCCGGGCACCCTGCTCATCGCCGACGACAGCAAGCCATTGGCACTGGCCGGGATCATGGGCGGGCAGTCTTCAGCGGTGACCGGCGAGACGCGCGACATCCTCTTCGAATCCGCCTTCTTCCAGCCCCTCGCCATCATCGGCAAGGCGCGCAGTTACGGACTGCACACGGACTCTTCCCACCGCTTCGAGCGCGGCGTGGACCCGCAGCTCCAGGTAAAGGCGCTGGAGCGTGCCACCGAGCTGCTCGTTTCCATCGCCGGCGGCGAGGCGGGCCCCCTGGTGGACGTGGTGGAGGAGGAGCAGATGCCGGCATTGCCCCATGTCTCCCTGCGTCGCAGCCAGGTGGAGCGCATCCTCGGTGTGCGCATCGCCGACGACGAGATCGAAGAGATCCTGCAGCGGCTCGGCATGAAGGTGCATCCCCTGGATGGGGGCTGGGAGGTGGTGCCCCCGAGCGCCCGCTTCGACATTGCCATCGAAGCCGAGCTGATCGAGGAGGTGGGGCGCATCTTCGGTTACGCCAACATTCCCGAGAACCTCTCCTCTGCGCCGGTGAGCATCCAGGCGCTGCCCGAGGCGGCCTTCCGCCTGGAAAAGGCGAAACAGGTACTGGTGGACCAGGCCTTCCAGGAGGTGATCACCTACAGTTTCATCAGCCCTGAGCTGGCCACGGCGGTGACGCCGGATGCGCCCCGGATCCGCCTGGCCAATCCCATTTCCGAGGAGATGTCGGTGATGCGCGCCAGTCTCTGGCCGGGGCTGCTCACCACCCTGAAATACAACCTGGCGCGGCAGCAGGAGCGCGTGCGGCTGTTCGAGTCGGGACAGGTCTTCCTCCAGCAGGGAGAGGAAATCGAGCAGCCGGAGATGCTCGGCGGACTGCTGTTCGGTGGTCATGTGCCCGAACAGTGGGCTGAGCAGCCGCGCAAGGTGGATTTCTACGACCTGAAAGGGGTCGTGGAATCGGTACTGGTGCTGGTGGACGAGGCGGGCGCCTTCTCCTTCGGGGCCGTCGAGGACGCCGCGTTGCATCCCGGGCAGGCCGCGGTCGTGTTCCGGGAGGGCCGGGAAGTGGGGCGACTCGGGCTGCTCCATCCCGCGTTGCAGAAAAAACTGGATCTTCCCGGAAACGTCTTCCTCTTCCAGCTGGGTCTGGAGGAACTGGGACAGGGGCGGATTCCCGCCTACGAGCCGGTGTCCCGTTATCCGGCCATTCGCCGCGACCTGGCCATCCTGGTGAAGCGCGAGATCACCTGGGCCGAAGTGGAAGCCTGTGCCAGGGCCGGGGCGCCGGAAATTGTACGGGACATTCGTGTATTTGATGTCTATACTGGGGAAAACATAGACACAAGTCTAAAAAGCCTTGCTTTGAGCTTGATTCTACAGGATTATTCGCACACGCTTACCGACGAGGAGACCGAGCAGGCCGTGAATGCGGTGCGGGAAGCGTTGGAGAGCGGTTTGGCAGCAAAGTTACGGGATTGATCAGATGTCATTGACCAAGGCAAAGATGGCGGAAAGGCTCTTCGACGAGCTGGGATTGAACAAACGGGAAGCCAAGGAGCTGGTGGAGCTGTTCTTCGAAGAGATCCGGGGGGCACTCGAGAACGGCCAGCAGGTAAAGCTTTCCGGCTTTGGCAATTTTGATCTCCGGGAGAAGAATGCCCGTCCCGGAAGAAACCCGAAAACAGGTGAAGAAATACTTGTAAGTGCCCGTCGTGTAGTAACTTTTCGTCCAGGACAAAAACTAAAAGCGAGAGTCGAGACCTATGCTGGACCCGAACAGCAGTAGTGTTGAATTACCGCCCATACCGGGCAAGCGTTACTTCACCATTGGTGAGGTCAGCGAGCTTTGCCAGGTCAAGCCCCATGTTCTGCGGTACTGGGAACAGGAGTTTCCCCAGCTCAAGCCGGTAAAGCGCCGGGGCAACCGCCGCTATTACCAGCGGCACGACGTGATCATGATTCGCCAGATCCGCAGCCTGCTCTACGAGCAGGGGTTCACCATCGGTGGCGCGCGGCAGAAACTGGAAGGTGATGACGCCCAGCAGGACAAGAGCCAGAGCCACCAGATCATCCGCCAGCTGCTGGCGGAACTGGAGGAAGTGGCGCAGATCCTCAAGTAACCACCGGTGCGTGTCGCGACTCAATCCGGAGATTGACATTTCGGGGTCGGACGCCTAACATTCCGGCTCCTTTCGGAGCGTAGCGCAGCTTGGTAGCGCACCACAATGGGGTTGTGGGGGTCGGAGGTTCGAATCCTCTCGCTCCGACCAGTCAGGAAGCCCATCAGTAAGTTCGGAATACTGATGGGCTTTTTTTATACCAGGAATAAACGACCAACGAGTACAGGGAACCTAAGGAGAAGGCGAGATGGCAGGTGAAAAGGTGGAAAAGGCAGTGGAAGTTGCGCAGCCGGTGGACGTGGTGCAGCAGGTGAAGGATCTGGCAGATCCTTCCAACTGGGGGGCCATGCTCGAGCATGGCAAGGAGTTCCTGCTCCAGTACGGTCCCAGCCTGCTGGCGGCCATTGCCATCTTCTTCATCGGAAAATGGGTGGCGAAGTGGATAAAGCGCCTGGTGGCCCGCGGCATGACCCGCGCCGAGGTCGACCCAATGATCGTGAGCTTCACCACGAGCATGATCTACATCGGCCTGATGGTGTTCGTGGTCATCGCCGCGCTCGGCGAGATCGGCATACAGACCACCTCCTTCATCGCCATCCTGGGTGCTGCCGGCCTGGCCATCGGCCTGGCCCTGCAGGGTTCATTGGCCAACTTCGCCGCCGGTTTCATGCTCATCATCTTCCGTCCCTTCAAGGTGGGAGACGTCATCGAAGCAGCAGGTGTCACCGGCAAGGTGGACGAGATCCAGATCTTCACCACCACGCTGAGAACACCGGACAACAAGACCATCATCATTCCGAATGGCAAGCTGGGCAACGACAACATCATCAACTACTCCACCCAGGAGACACGCCGCGTGGATATCACCGTGGGCGTGGGCTACGATTCCGATCTGAAGCAGGTGCGCGAAGTGCTGCAGGAGATCGTCGACGCGGATGGACGCATCCTCAAGGATCCGGAACCGCTCATCGTGGTGGGCGAGCTCGCCGACAGCAGCATCCGCTGCCCGCCATGGAGAGCGAAGCGAAGGCGGGTAGTCCCCGGTAGCCGCGAGGCGACACGGGATACCCGACGTGCCGAAGGCGCCAAAGGGGATCCCAAGGGAGCATCCGAACGCGGCGTCCAGTCATATGGGAGACCGGTG
>QNZQ01000131.1 GCA_003972985.1 Gammaproteobacteria bacterium
CCGCATCAAGGCGATCAAGGTTCGGAGCCATGGCTTCCGCAACAAGGAGCGCTTTGCCAACGCCATTTACTTCCACCTTGGCGGACTCGATCTCTACCCAGAGGCCATCAGCCAGCAACTGTTACCCACCTGATTTGGTGAAGAGCCTGAAGAAGTATTCATTGGTGGTGCTGGTGATTTTCGGGATGCTGTTCTCGTCCCTGCTCATGGCCGAAGGGGGAAAGGCGCCGAACAAGATGATGGCCATGTCTCCTGCCCAGATGGCCGCGCTCAAGCATGCCAATCCCATGCCCAACCTCATGATGGTGGTAATGAAGCACGAGAAGGAACTCGATCTCTCCGATCAGCAGAAGGCGGCCTTGGCGGCCTGGAGAAAGGAGGCGCACCCGAGGATGATGGAGATGGTCAAGACCGTCATCAAGCTGGAGAAGCAGATTCATGATGCCGCCTTGGCGGGAGCTTCCGGCGCTGTTCTGCAGGAGCTGGCCACGAAAATGTTCAACGTCCGTGGTGCCATCATCAAGCAGAAGCTGGCCTGCCGCAACAACATGGCCAAGATCCTTGGCTTGGAGAAGATGAAGAAGGTGATCGAGTTCTACAAGGCCGACATGGGCGGCAAGCCTGCGGAAGCCTAGGACCACGTCATCTAATTTGGGCAGGTCAGGCACCTGCTCGGAAAACCGCCGTGAATACATCCATGGCCGCTTCCGGCGTCCTGCCTCTCGTGGCACTCGCACATCCCTGTGCATCGTAGGCTCTGCGTCGGCATGACCTCCAGGGATGGAGGAAATGCTGGAAATGTCGGGAACATTTCCAGTGCCCTGCCTCCGAAGTTTTCCGATCAGGTACCCGCCCAGCTATTCAATAGCTTACGTCATTAGATGACGTCGTCCTGTGCGGAAGCCTGAGGTGCATTGACTCGAAAGAGCACCTTGAGTAAGATTCAGCGCCTTCGCGGAATGGTGAAGGTGTTTTTCGGGGTATAGCGCAGTCTGGTAGCGCGCCTGCTTTGGGAGCAGGATGTCGGGAGTTCGAATCTCTCTACCCCGACCAGTTTCCTGGCAGGAATGCCGGCTCCGGTGACCTCGGAGCCGGTTGTTTTTGCAGGGTTTTACTGCGCCCGTAGCTCATTTGGATAGAGCATCGGCCTTCTAAGCCGAGGGTAGCAGGTTCGAATCCTGCCGGGCGTGCCAAATCGATTTGATCGTGTATAAAGGGGGCGGGTACCCCCTGAAGCGGCAGGATTCGAACCTGCGGTGTCCAGACAGCCAGGTTCGACCGGCTTGCGGAGCAGGCCAGCATCGCGCGTAGCGCGACCCCGGAGGGGTTTTCATCCTGCCGGGCGTGCCATTTTCAATGGTGGATGTAGCTCAGTTGGTAGAGTCCCGGATTGTGATTCCGGTCGTCGCGGGTTCGAGTCCCGTCATCCACCCCAGACAACAGGACTGATTTCGTCGTTGGAATCGGTCCTTTTTTCTGTCCAACCGAACCGATTTCGAAACCCTTATGGACGCCAGAAACCTGCAGACACGCTTCGTCAGGCTTCGCGAGAACAAGCTGTTCGAGACCTTCGTCATCGGCGTAATCATCTTCTCGGCGCTGGTCATCGGGGCCAAGACCTACGAAGTCGGGTCCACTGCGCGCAGGATCATCGGCATTCTCGACTGGGGGATCACCTTCTTCTTCCTGCTCGAGATCCTGGTGCGTTTCGTGGCCGAGGGCAGTGTCCGGCGCTTTTTCAGCAAGGGCTGGAACGTCTTCGATTTCGTCATCGTGGTGGCGAGCCTGCTGCCCATGCAGGAGAGCGAGGTGGCCCTGCTGGGCCGGCTGATCCGTGTCTTCCGCGTGTTGCGGCTGGTGTCGCTCATCCCAGAGCTGCGCGTGCTCATCAGTGCCTTTCTTCTGGCACTGCCGCGCATGGGCTATGTCTCCCTGCTCATGTTCATCATCTTCTACATCTATGCCGCCGCGGGCAGTTTCTTCTTCGAGACCATCAACCCGGAGCTGTGGAGCAACATCAGCATCTCCATGCTGACCCTGTTCCGGGTGGCCACCTTCGAGGACTGGACCGACGTGATGTACGAGACCATGGAGGTCTATCCGCTGAGCTGGATCTACTACATCACCTTCATCTTCATCGTCGCCTTCGTTTTCCTGAACATGATGATCGGCATCGTGCTGGAAACGCTGCAGCGGGAGCACGAAAAATTCTCCGTGGATGAGGGGGAGGGGGAAGCGGCGGAAGTGCACAGTATCGAACTGCGCACGCAGGAGATGGCCGAGCGCATGGCCCGCCTGGAAGAGAAGCTCGACCGCCTGTTCGAGGCGCAGGGGCGGCAAAAGGGGTAAAATGCCCGCTTTTCACCGAGTCCATACCTGTCCGGAGACAACGCCCCATGTTCAAGAAAACCATGAAGATTGCCGGTTACGACGATGAAATCGCAGAGGCAATCAAGGCCGAAGAACGTCGCCAGGAAGAGCACATCGAACTCATCGCGTCGGAAAACTACACCAGCCCCCGGGTGATGGAGGCGCAGGGCTCGGTGCTCACCAACAAGTATGCCGAGGGTTATCCCCACAGGCGCTACTACGGCGGGTGCGAGAACGTGGACGTGGTGGAACAGCTCGCTATCGACCGTGCCAAGGCGCTCTTCGGCGCCGATTACGCCAACGTTCAGCCCCATTCGGGCTCCCAGGCCAATGCCGCCGTCTACATGGCGCTGGTGCAGCCTGGCGACACCATCCTGGGCATGTCGCTGGATGCGGGCGGGCACCTCACGCACGGAGCGAAACCCAACTTTTCCGGGAAGATCTACAACGCCGTGCAGTACGGCATCGACCCCGAAACGGGCCGCATCGACTACGACGAGGTGATGGCGCTGGCCAGGGAACACCAGCCGAAAATGGTGGTGGCCGGTTTCTCTGCCTACTCCCAGGTCATCGACTGGCAGAAGTTCCGCGACATCGCCGATGCCGTGGGTGCCTGGCTGTTCGTGGACATGGCCCACGTGGCGGGCTTGGTGGCGGTGGGCGAATATCCCAGCCCGGTACAGATCGCCGACGTGACCACCACCACCACGCACAAGACCCTGCGCGGACCGCGCGGCGGCCTGATCCTGGCCAGGGCCAACGAGGAGGTGGAGAAGAAGCTCAACTCGGTGGTCTTCCCCGGCATCCAGGGCGGGCCGCTGATGCACGTCATCGCCGCCAAGGCGGTGGCCTTCAAGGAGGCCATGGAACCCGGTTTCAAGGCCTACCAGCAGCAGGTGAAACGCAATGCCAGGGCCATGGCCAAGGTGTTCATGGGGCGTGGTTACGACGTGGTCTCCGGCGGTACCGAGGATCACCTGTTCCTGGTGAGCTTCATCGAAGCGGGTCTCACCGGAAAGGACGTGGACGCCTGGCTGGGCGCCGCCAACATCACGGTGAACAAGAATGCCGTGCCCAACGATCCTCAGTCGCCCTTCGTCACCTCAGGCATCCGCGTGGGCACGCCGGCGGTCACCACCCGGGATTTCGGGGAAACCGAGTGCACCGATCTCGCGGGCTGGATGTGCGACGTCATCGACAGCCGTGGAGACGAATCGACCATTGCCGAAGTGAAGGGCAGGGTGCTCGATCTGTGCAAGCGGTTCCCCGTCTACGCTGACTGATGCGCTGCCCCTTCTGCAACGCACCGGACACCAAGGTGATCGATTCCCGGGCCGCCGGGGAGGGTGACCAGGTGCGCCGGCGCCGCGAGTGCCAGCAGTGCAAGGGACGCTTCACCACCTACGAGCGGGTGGAACTCAACCTGCCAAAGGTGGTGAAATCCGATGGCCGCCTGGTGCCCTTCGACGAGATGAAAGTGAAGCTGGGCATGCTGCGGGCGCTGGAGAAACGGCCGGTGACCCCGGAGCAGGTGGAAGCGGCCATGGGCAGGATCGTCCGCAAGCTGATGGCGCCGGGAGAACCGGAAGTGCCCTCCCGCTACATCGGTGACCTGGTGATGGAGGAGCTGAAGGCCCTGGACCAGGTGGCCTACGTGCGTTTTGCCTCGGTCTACCGCCAGTTCGAGGATGTGCAGGCCTTTCGCGAGGAGATCGAACGGCTGGAACAGCAGCCGGACCCGGAAGCGCTGCGCAAGCAGCTCGACCTGCTGGGCAAGGATTGAGCGTGTCCACGCAAGGGTTCACCCGCCAGGACCATGAATCCATGGCCCGCGCCATCCGCCTGGCGTGGAAGGGGCTCTACACCACCGATCCCAATCCCCGCGTCGGCTGCGTGCTGGTGCGCGATGGAGAGATCGTGGGAGAAGGCTGGCACCGCAAGGCCGGGGAACCCCACGCCGAGCGCATCGCCCTGGCGGCTGCGGGGGAGAAGGCACGGGGTGCCACCGCCTATGTCACCCTGGAACCCTGCTGCCACCAGGGGCGCACGCCGCCCTGTACCCTCGGGCTCATCGACGCCGGCGTGAAACGGGTCATCGCCGCCATGGAGGATCCCAACCCGCTGGTGTCGGGCAAGGGCCTCCAGCAGCTGCGCGAAGCGGGTATCGAAACCGCGTCGGGCCTGCTGCGCGGTGAAGCGCAAAAGCTCAACCCCGGCTTCATAAAGCGCATGTCGAAGGGGCTGCCCTGGGTGCGCTGCAAGCTGGCCATGAGCCTGGACGGGCGCACCGCCATGGCCAGTGGCGAGAGCGTCTGGATTACTGGCGAGGATGCGCGGCGCGACGTGCAGCGGCTGCGGGCGCGCAGCTCCGTGCTGGTCACCGGCATCGGCACCGTGCTGGCGGACGATCCCGCGCTCAACGTGCGCCTTTCTCCTGAACAGCTGCCGGGGGTCGAATCCGGGGAATATCTGCGCCAGCCAGTGCGCGTGGTGCTCGATTCCTCCCTGCGCACGCCGGAGACGGCGAAGCTGTTCACCCTGCCAGGCGAGGTCTGGCTCTTTCACGCCCACGGCAGTCCAGAAAAGGCCGCAAAGCTGGAAGCGAAGGGGGCGCGCCTGCTGCGCCTCGAGCAGGGGCTGGACCTGCCGCTGGTGATGCAGGAGTTGGCGCACCGGGAGATCAACGAGGTGCTTATCGAGGCCGGCCCCACCCTGGCTGGCGCGGCCCTGCAGTCGGGAGTCATCGACGAGCTGGTGATCTACATGGCACCCCACGTCATGGGCCACCAGGCGAGGGGTCTGTTCCACCTGCCCGGGCTGGAGAAGATGGCCGAGCGGGTGCCGCTGGAGATCACCGATATCCGAGCCGTGGGCAGGGACTGGCGCATCACGGCACACCCGGCCGGGTAGTCCGGCAGCCAAGCGGGAGCTGTGCCGCCCTTATCGGTAATCACGCCAGGAGCAGGAAAGGGGGTCAGCAGAAACAGCAGGAATGCCACTCCCCATCATTTCGTATCCTCCGGGGTGAGTCCGTAAGGTGGTTCCTGTAGCGCCAGGGCAGGGCCGTTTTCGTCGCCCAGGCGCATATCGCCGGCTTCGAAACCGGTGATCTCCACCACCACCAGCGCTTCACAGCCATTGCCATCCGGCGATGGGCGGGCATCCACCACCCTGCCGGCACCCTGGGCCGACTTGCTCGAGGGAGAAAAGAGTGCCTCGCCCGGTGCAGGACAGGTTTCCGTTTCGACTTGCGCGATGAACATGCGCCGCTTGAGCTGGCCCAGGTATTTCATGCGCGCCACCACCTCCTGCCCGGTGTAGCAGCCCTTGGTGAAGCTGATGCCATGGAGGAGGTCCAGGTTGCACATCTGCGGGACGAAGGCTTCGGCGGTGGCATCGTAGATGGTGGGCAGGCCGGCACGGATGTTCAGCAGGGGCCAGTGGTCGGCATCGGCAACCACGGCCCGGTCCAGCCATCTCTGCCACTGTTCGATCATGGTGGCCGGTGGTGCCACCAGTTGCATGCGCCCGGGGGTTCCCGGAATGCGTATCCGGGTCAGCTCTTCGCCGGTAAGGGTGGCGAAAGACGATTCGCCGGGAGCCGGTTGCATCTCTTCTGCGCAACCACCGGCCAGACCGGTGACGACCAGGTCGTCGCTGGCGTCCTCCAGCTTCACCCTGGCGCGCAGCACGAACATCTGCAGCCGCTTGAGCACGGCATCGAGCCGTTCCCGCGGCAGCTGCAGGTAGAGCGCTTCTCCGCGCTGGAAGACGAGGAAGATCGCCAGCATGCGTCCCTTGGGCGTGCAGTAGGCACTGAGCTGGCCCTGTTCCGGGCTCACCTGGTGGATGTCGTTGGTGAGCTGTCCCTGGAGGAAATCCCGCGCATCCTCGCCGGTGACGCGGATCAGGCCGGTGTCGTCGAGGGAAGAGAGGGCGCAGTCGTCCACGCCGGGCCGGGTGGCCCCTTTCAGTCGTTCGAGATAGGCTGACCATTCCTGATTCATCGGCAAGCTCCGTCTGGTGATTCGTTGCGAAGGAGGAATTGTAGCCTGTTGGCATGGCTCAGGACGACGTCATCTAAAACCGCACGTTATTGAAAAGCGGGGCGGATGCCTGCTCGGAAAACTTCGGAGGCAGGGATGCCGACGTAGAGCGTACATGGACGTATTCACAGCGGTTTTCCGAGCAGGTACCCGCTCCGCCCAAGTTAGGTGACGTGGTCCCGGCTGACTGTCCCTCGCATTTGCACCTGAATACCGGTAAACGGGTATCATAGCCGCCCTTTCATCCGTTTCCTCCGACAAGAGTCTCCCGTGTCCGACAACAAGATCCAGACCGGCAGCCTGGTGCTGTACAAGATCCGCCCGGCCATCGTGGAAGGCGTGGGGGAGAAGTTCGAGATCCGCTTCGAGGACGGCAGGACCAAGCGGGTGCGGCAGAAGGACATCAAGCTCCTCCATCCGGGGCCGGTGAAGGACTTTTCCGAGCTGGCCGAGCCCCCCGGCAACCTGGAGGAGGCGTGGGAGCTGCTCGAAGGGGAAGAGACCACGCTTCCGGAACTGGCGGAGCTGATCTACGGGGAATACTCCCCAGCCTCCGCCTGGGCCACCTGGCGGCTGCTCGACGAAGGGCTCTATTTCGAGGGGAGCCTGCAGAGCATCCGCGGGCGCAGCGCTGCTGCGGTGAGGGAACTGCAGGAAGCGCGCGAGCGCAAGGCGCGCGAGGCCCGGGAGCAGGCCGAATTTCTCGAGCGCCTGCAGCGGGGCGAACTGCTCGATGGCGACCGCGAGCGCCTGGCCGAGGTGGAACGGCTGGCGCTCGGCCAGGGCAACCGCAGCCGCATCCTGGCCAGCTTGAAGCTGCCCGAGACGCCCGAGTCGGCCCATGCGCTCCTGATCCGCACCGGTTACTGGCCCGAGGAATACAATCCCTGGCCCAGACGCCAGGGGGCCATTCTCGAGTCGCCGGATCTGCCCGTGCCCGCCCTGCCGGAAGAGCAGCGCCGCGATCTCACCCATCTCGCCTCCTGGGCCATCGACGACGAGGGCAACACCGACCCCGACGATGCCATCAGCCTGGACGGGGAGCGGCTCTGGGTGCATGTGGCGGACGTGGCGGCGCTGGTCAGGCCCGACAGCCACCTGGACCTGGCGGCGCGTGAACGCGGCGCCAACCTCTATCTTCCCGAAACCACCGTCACCATGCTGCCCCCTGCACTCACGGAGGAACTCGGGCTGGGGCTCAAGGAGGTCTCGCCCGCGCTCTCCTTCGGCTTCCGGCTCAATGAACGGGTGGAGCTGGAAGAGATCGAGATCGTTCCGAGCTGGGTGCGCGTCACGCGCATCAGATACGACCAGGCGGAACAGCGGCTGGAGGAGGACGCCTTCCGGGCGCTGCATGCCATCACCGAGCGCTATCGCGCCGCGCGTCACCTGCGCAACGCCGCGGTGATCGACCTGCCCGAGGTGAGCGTCAAGGTGGTCGATGGCGAGGTGCGGATCCGCGCGCTGCCGCGCCTGGCCGCGCGCCAGATGGTCACCGATGCCATGCTCATGGCCGGTGAGGCGGCGGCGCGCTACGCCATGCAGCACGAGATCCCCATCCCCTACGCGGTACAGCCCGAGCCCCAGGAGATCCGGCAGCCGGCCTCCATGGCCGAGGCCTATGCCTACCGGCGGCTGTTCAAGCCCAGCAACGCGGCCCTCACTCCCGATTGCCACTTCGGCCTGGGACTGGAGTGCTACGCGCGCACCACCAGCCCCCTGCGCCGCTACGTGGACCTGCTGGTTCACCAGCAGCTGCGCACCCAGGTCACCGGCGGATCGCCGCTCGGCCGGGAACAGATCGGCGAACGCATGAGTGCGGCCAGCGCCATGAGCGGCGTCATCCGCCGCGCCGAGCGCCTCTCCAATCTTCACTGGAAGCTGATCTGGCTCAAGCGCCAGCCGCAGTGGCAGGGGGAGGGCAGAATCGTGGCGTTGGAAGATAGAAAGGCGGTTGTTATCATTCCGCAACTGGCGCTGGAGATCCGCATTCGCCGCAGTGACGACATGCAGCTGGACCAGGTGGTTGCACTCGGGGTCCAGGAAGTGGATATACCGGCACAGAGAGCCTATTTCAGGCGCCTCTGATCGGGATGTTGAAAAAGCCCTTCCATGGTCTTTTTCAACCGCTGCCCGCCATGGAGAGCGAAGCGAAGGCGGGTAGTCCCCGGTAGCCGCGAGGCGACACGGGATACCCGACGTGCCGAAGGCGCCAAAGGGGATCCCAAGGGAGCATCCGAACGCGGTGTCCAGTCATATGGGAGGCCGGTGTGT
>QNZQ01000043.1 GCA_003972985.1 Gammaproteobacteria bacterium
AAAGAAAGCCCGACCCCGATCACCCCTGGCGTCGATCTCCTGTCGGCAAGGCTGCGCTTGATCCACCTTCTCCGGCTACCTGAGCTCCCATGCAGAAGGGGACATTTCAGCTTAGGAAAAAAGGGGACATTTTAGAATTGGGTTGACAGCCTGGAGCTGCTCGCGGTTCTCCTCGCTCATGTGGCTGCGCAAGAAAGGCTCCACTGCGGACTTGTACTTGCCCACCCGGGTCACCTGCACATCGATGCCGTACTTCTCGAAAGCATCCTTGAAATAGATCACCTCGGCGGCCAGGCCGTTGAACTCCATCAGCCCCAGCGGATGGAGCACGATCTTCTGCGCGGAAGAGACCACGTAGAGCGTCGCCTCGTCGAGGCTCTCCTGCCAGGTGACCACCGGCTTGCCGCTCTGGCGAAAACGGTCGATGGCCTCCCGTACCTCCCTGAGCGTCGCCCAGCCGGAATAGTAGCCGTCCCGTACCACGTTGCCCTTGATGAAGAGCCCGGTGATGCGCTCATCCTCGGCTGCCCTGTCGATGGCAGTCACCACTTCACGGAGCGTCTGGCGGCCCTGCGCACGCTCCTGCAGCGCGGCGTCGAGGACGTCGGCA
The DNA here is from genome assembly GCA_003972985.1 of Gammaproteobacteria bacterium. GTDB lineage: Bacteria > Pseudomonadota > Gammaproteobacteria > Chromatiales > Chromatiaceae > Thiolapillus. Next base: position 611 of record QNZQ01000043.1, read on the forward strand.
AACTTCTGCCGGGGCTGCCGGTCCGAAATGGGTACCTGCAGATTGAGCGTGAGCAGCGTCTTCTTCTCCACCCTGGGCGCGATCTCCTGGGTACCGATGAGCCCCCCGAGAAAGAGCAGGAACAGGATGCTGAAGATGAACAGCGCCACCAGACTGGCGAATACGATCTCGAAAAAGCTCTTCATGATCTCCCTGTTGCGAAGTTCAGGATTCCCTCTCCAGGCAATCCATGGACACGATCCTTCGAATCATATCACCTGGTTCGCCACATGTTGGCGTATGGAGCATACAGACCAGGACGACGTCATCTAATGACGTAAGCTATTGAAAAGCAGGGCGGGTACCTGATCGGAAAACTTCGGAGGCAGGGCACTGGAAATGTTCCCGACATTTCCAGCATTTCCTCCATCCCTGGAGGTCATGCCGACGCAGAGCCTACACGGATGTATTCACGGCGGTTTTCCGAGCAGGTACCCGCCCTGCCCCAAGTTAGATGACGCAGCCCTGGCATGCAGACTACTTTTCCAGCCGGCGTGATCTTTCTTCCAGGCAACGGCCTACTTCCGCCTCTTCCTGCGCCTTGCCCAGGATCCGCGCCAGTAGCTGCCTGGAGCGCTCTGCGGTGAATCGGTGTGAAAGCTGCCGCTCCCGGCGCAGCAGCCTGTCCATGAGAAAGCGGTCCTCGTAGAGCACCTGTTCACGGGGAGGATTGAAGGGGGTATCCACGCTCACCCGGGCGATGCGCCCCAGGTTGATGCCACGGCCATCGTCAAGCAGGATGAAATGGGGTGCCAGACCGGCGCCCGGGTCCGGTCGCGGAAATTCCAGCACCGCCAGCAGTTCGTAGGCGGTATCCGAGAGATGGATGCCCAGGTTGATGTCGTCGGGTCTCAGTTCCACGATATAGATCCGCTTCCCCACGGCATCCTCGAGAACTTCCACCTGCCGCGAATAGGCAAGGGAGGGCCACAGCCTTTCCTTCTCGGAATCCGCCCCTCCCAACTCCCGGTCGTGTTCTGCGGTCTGCTCCGCCATGGTCCGCCTCACTGCTGTTCCGGTTGACTATTCTTCCACGAGCCAAGCCCGGTCGCCACCGGCAGCGACCGCTTGCCCCACTGTTGCATTCCACCCAGTACTACGTGGACATCGGCAAAACCCGCTCTTCCCAGCATGCGGGCGGCCTTGCGGGAGCGGCGATCGGTGGTGCAGATGATGGCCACCGGCGACTCCTGCCAGGCAGCAAGCTCATCGACGCGGTTTTCCAGCTCCTCCAGCGGAATGTTGAGGGCACCCTCGATATGGCCCGAGGCGTAATCCTCAGCAGTACGCACATCGAGGAGCAGCAACTTCGGTTCCTGGTCCAGCCGCTGCCGAAGCTCATCGATATCGAGGGTCGGCCCGAGCCTGAGCCGCCCGATGATGCGCGGCAGGAAAGCCACCGCTGCGAGCAGGGCCAGCGCCAGCAGGCCTTTCTGCACCAGCCCTTCGCCACCCGCCGCAGCCTCACGGCCCACGTAGCCCAGCCAGGTATAGGCGATGGCACCCGGGAGCATGCAGAGATAGCTGGTAACCACATAGTGCCAGAAAGGGATGCGCGTCAGTCCCAGGGCGTAGTTGAGCAGGTTGAAGGGGAAGAGCGGCACCAGGCGTACGAAGGCGACGAACCGCCAGCCTTCCCTCTCTACCCCTTCCTTCAGCCGCTTCAGGCGTCCCCCGGTCTTCTGTTCCACCCATTCGGAAGCGAGGTAACGGGCAATGAGAAAGGCCAGTGCCGCACCGATGGTGGCGCCGGTGAGATTGTAGAAAGTGCCCAGCACAGGCCCGAAGAGCGCGCCACCGGCCAGCGTCATCACCGAACCCGGCATGAAGAGCACCGTGGCCAGGGCGTAAATGGCCATGAACAGCAGGGGTGCGGCCATGCCAGCCTGTTCCACCCACTGCTGCAGGGCGGCTGCATCCAGCCGGTCGCGCTGGACAAAGGCCACGGCAATGGCTCCCAGCAATCCCAGGAACAGGATCCAGCGGAGCACATTACCTTTCATCCGAGTCGCTCCACTGCCGGCGGTTGATGGCGTAACCGGTGATGGGGCCGATGAAGGGCAGTGCCAACATGCCCGGCAGCAGGTCCACCACCTTGGGATCGCGGTACTTGTGGATGCCGATGGTCATGCCCTCGTGGCCCGCCCGGGGCTGCTCCCGGTAAGTACCGAATAGCCGATCCCACCAGGTGAGGCTGAAGCCGAAGTTGCTGTTGGCCTCGTCGTCCTCCACCGAGTGGTGGACACGGTGCATGTCCGGCGTCACCAGCACCCAGCGCAGTACCCTGTCCAGGCGGGGCGGCAATCCCACGTTTCCGTGGTTGAACATGGCGGTGGCGTTGAGCATCACCTCGAAGATCACCACGGCCACCACCGGCGGCCCCAGCAGGGCGATGGTGGCGAACTTGATGATCATGGAGATGATGATCTCGATGGTATGAAAGCGGGCACCGGTGGTGACGTCGTAATCGAGATCGGCATGGTGAACGCGGTGCAGACGCCACAGCACCGGGATGGCGTGAAACAGCACGTGCTGTACCCAGATGACGAAATCCATGGCGATTACCGAAAGGATCACCGCGACCGTGGTGGGAACCTGGTAGAGGTTGAGCAAGCCCCACCCCTGCTGTTGCGCCCATGCCGCCACACCCACCGCGGCAGCCGGAAAGAGCAGGCGCAAAACGAAACTGTTGAGAAAGACCAGCCCCAGGTTGTTGACCCAGCGCAGCGTTTTCGAAACCGTCAGGGCCCGCCGGGGCGCCAACAGTTCCCATACCACCATGACGCCGAAGATGCCGAAAAAGAAACCGAGCCTGATGCCGACCTCGTTTTCCAGAACGAATTGCTGCCAGTTCATCTGTTCTCCTCCACCTGTTTTTTTATTCAATCGATCACTTGAATAAGTAAACTATAACCGCAGGAGAAAGGAAGTCAACAGGAAAACCTGTACCGGAATCCGCAGAAGACCGGTCCTGGCGCTACTGCAGAAGCAATGCGAGGGAGAGCAGCAGGCCGAGGAGAAGCTGCAGGCCGGCGGTTGCGGCCAGCAGACGGTTGAGCGCTGCGCCATCGTCGGCATTGCGCAACCTGGTCACGAGCACCAGCGCCGGAAAGAAGAGCATCCCCGGCAACAGCCAAAGCTGGTTACCCTCGAAGAGCCACGGAAGCAGCAGGAAGGGGGCGAGGAGCAGCACCGCATATACCCGGTGGCTGCCCCGCTCGGAGAGCAGCACGGCCAGGGTGCGCCGCCCAGCCTGCCGGTCGGTGCGCCGGTCCCGGTAGTTGTTCACCACCAGTACCGCCGCTGTCGGCAGGCCCATGATGGTGCCGGCGAGCAGTGCGCGGGCGCTGAGCGTCTCTGTTTGGAGGTAGTAGCTGCCACCCACCGCCGCCAGGCCGAAGAACAGGAAGACGAAGAGTTCCCCCACCGGCAGGGAAGAGACCGGCCAGGGGCCACCTGAATAGGCCGCCCCCGCGGCCAGCGAGATAAGTCCCAGGATCACGATGGGCCAGCCGCCTGCGATCGCGAGCCCGATGCCCATGAGGAAGGCCAGACCGAAGGCCAGCCAGGCGCCCCGCTCCACCGCTTCCGCGCTCAGCCAGCCCTGGGCGGTTGCCCGAGGCGGGCCCAGACGATCGCTGCCATCGGTCCCCTTGCGGAAGTCGGCCACGTCATTGTGCAGGTTGGTGCCTGTCTGTATGAGCATGGCGGCACCCAGAGCCAGCAGGAAGGGCAGCAGGTGGAACGGGTGCGCCTCAGACACCGCGAGGGCTGTACCCACCAGCACCGGGCTCACCGAGAGCCCGAGGGTCTTGGGCCGGATGGCGGCCACCCAGGCGGAGACGGGGGACATTCAGGGGCGTCTGGGAAACTTGCCGAAATCGGGTGCACGCTTCTCCAGGAAGGCATCCCTCCCCTCCTGGCCTTCCGCGGTCATGTAGAAGAGTGCCGTGGCGTTGCCCGCCAGCTCCTGGATGCCGGCCAGGCCATCGGTATCGGCGTTGAAACCGGCCTTGAGCATGCGCAGTGCCGTGGGCGAGTGCCTCAGCATCTGCCGGCACCAGGCCAGGGTCTCTTCCTCGAGCTCCTCCAGCGGCACCACGGTGTTCACCAGCCCCATCTCCAGCGCTTCCTGCGCATCGTACTGGCGGCACAGGAACCAGATCTCCTTGGCCTTCTTCAGCCCCACGGTGCGCGCCAGCAGGCCGGCACCCAGGCCGGCATCGAAGGAGCCCACCTTGGGGCCGGACTGGCCGAAGCGGGCGTTGTCGGCGGCGATGGTGAGATCGCACACCAGGTGCAGCACGTGACCGCCCCCGATGGCATAGCCCGCCACCATGGCCACCACCGGCTTGGGCAGGCGGCGGATCTGCATCTGCAGGTCGAGTACGTTCAGATGTTGCACCCCCTGCTCGTCCCGGTAGCCGCCATGATCGCCGCGAACCTTCTGGTCCCCGCCGGAACAGAAGGCCTTGTCACCGGCCCCGGTGAGAATGATGGCGCCGATGGAGGCATCGTGGTGCGCGTGGTGAAAGGCGTCCATGAGCTCCTCGACGGTGCGCGGGCGAAAGGCGTTGCGCACCTCGGGCCTGTTGATGGTGATGCGGGCAATGCCCTCGCGGTGGTGGTAAAGGATGTCTTGGTAGGACTTTTCGGCAACCGCCTGCCAACTCATGGAATCTTGCTCCAGGCTTTAAATTTGCGGGATTATACCTGCATGTCGGGCAGGATCACTTCCACCACCTGGACACCGCCGTGCCGCCAGGCTCGCTGCAGCGCTTCCGGAAACTCTTCCAGCGCTTCCAGTCGCTGGAACCCGACGTCGAAGAGCCCCTCCACGTGGAAGAGATCCATCCGCTGGGGGGTACGCCAGCAGGTTTCATAGTGGGGCAGCCTCTTCTGCGGCAACAGGTCGAAGATGCCGCCGCCACCGTTGTTCAGTACCACGATCAATGCGTCCGTTTCGCCCGCGTTGGCCAGCGCACCGAGATCGTGCTGGAAGGTGAGGTCGCCGAGCAGGGCCACCTTCCTTCCCGAACCCTGCCAGCTCCCGGCCATGCCGAGGAAGGTGGAGAGGTTCCCGTCGATGCCGCTCAGGCCCCGGTTGCCGTGGATGGCGATCTGCCTTTCACCGCTTCCCGACCAGGCATCGAGCCAGCGGATCGCCAGCGAGTTGCCACAGAAGAGCAGGCTCTGGTCCGGCAGGCTGCCGAGCAGTGCCTGGAGGAGCGCACCCTGGAAAGGCATTGCACCCGCATCGGCCGACTCCTGGTGCCGCCAGCGGTAGAGCCAGGCCGGTTCTTCCCGGGTAACGGTGCTTTCCAGCAGTGCCGTACAAAGCGGAGCAGTCTGCACAGGAAGCATTTCCACGCCCAGTCCCAGGGGATCGGTCCAGCGTCCCCGGCGCTCCACCACCCAGTGTGTCTCCACCTTCCAGTGCTCGAGGGCCCGCTGCAGGACGGCCGAAACCGGCATGGCGCCGAACTGCAGGATCCAGTCTGGTCTGAGCGCGTCCCGGGTCGTCTCGTCTTCCAGGAACCGCGTGTAGGTGGCAATGAGATTGGGGGAGGCTTCGCCCGGAAAGCGCAGCCCCGAGAGCGGATCGGCAAGCAGGGGCGCGCCCAGCTTCTCTGCCAGCTTCATCACGGGTTCGGGCGCCTCGAGCCCGTTGCCGCAGACCAGGATGCCGGGGCCCATGGGAAACCGGCAGGCTAGGCGCTGTACCAGCTCATCCGATGGCTGCAGCCGCGGCAGCTCCACCGGTCGGATTTCCACCTTCTTCCCAGGATCCGGAACCGCCTCGGGGACCAGGGGTTCGCGGAAGGGAATGTTGATGTGCACGGGGCCGGGATCCGGCCAGCGGGACGCCAGCACGAGCTGGCGTCCCTGGGCGCGCAGGCGCGGCGCCCACTCCCCTTGCGTCGCTTCCGAGAGCTGGTGAAAGGCGCGCACCTGATCCCCGAACAGCTTGATCTGGTCGGTGGTCTGGTTGGAACCGCACTGCTGCAGTTCCCAGGGGCGGTCGGCGCTGAGCAGGATCAGTGGTACCCCGCTTGCATTGGCCTCCATCACGGCAGGAAGCCAGTTTCCCGGCGCGCTGCCCGAGGTGGCGACGAGCGCCACGGGGCCTCCCGTGGCGCGGGCCATCCCCAGCGCCGTGAAGGCAGCGCTGCGCTCGTCGAGCACCACCTGCCACTCTAGCTGCGGCTGCAGGGTCGCTGCCAGCGTCAGCGGGGTGCTGCGCGAGCCGGGAGAGATCACCGCCCCTTTCAGCCCGGCACCCACCAGCCCCTCGAACAGGGCGACGGCCCAGCGGTAATTGAGCAGTCCCTGGTCGCTCACGGGGAGAGCCTGTCGAGCAGCGCGGCCAGCTTGAGCCGGGTCTCGCCCAGTTCCGCGGCGGGATCGGAGACTTCGGTGATGCCGGCACCGGCATACAACCTGGCCTGCTTCCCCTGGATGAGGCCGCAGCGAAGAACCACCGACAGCTCCGCATCACCGGCACCGCCCAGCCAGCCGACGGCACCGGTGTACCACCCCCGTTCGATTCCCTCGCGCTCACGAATCCAGTCCAGGGCGGCCTGCCGCGGCAGCCCGCCCACCGCGGGGGTGGGATGCAGCGCCTCGATCAACTGGAAGAGATCGCTGCCGGGCTTCAACCTTCCCTGCACCCGGGTATAGAAGTGGGAGAGCTTCTGCAGCCGCAGGGAAGCGGGACTCTGCCCCGCCTCCAACCCGCTGCAGTGGGGCGCAAGGGCCGAGAGGATGGCGTCCACCACGGGCCTGTGCTCGTGCCGGATCATGGCCTCCGTGTTCCACGCCTGCTTGGCCTTGAGGGTGCCCGCCAGCGCATCGCTGGTCACCGCGCCCTGGCGGATGGAGAGCAGCCGCTCCGGGGTGGCGCCAACCAGCGTGGCGCCGTCGAAACGCACCGCGAACAGGGTACAGCCGGGATAGTCAAGGCCAAGCCGCCCGAGGAGCCGGCGGTGATCCACCACCTGGCCGAAGGCGAGCTGTACTTCGCGGGCGAGCACCACCTTGGTCATCTTCCCCGATCCGATGGCCTCCACCGCCTCGGCAACGCCCTGTCGCCACCTTTCCGGCTCCGGCATCTCCTTCCTGGCATGGAGCCGGCAGGCTGCAGGATCGCTCTCGTCGCGCTCCTCCTCCATTGCGTCCTTCAACGCGGAAAGCCATTGGGCGATCACCTGTTCGGGGCGTTCACCCTGGCCGCGCAAATGGGTGAAGGTAAGCATGCAGTGGCCGTTGCGCCACTCCAGCAACAGCCGGGGCACCACCAGTACGCTGTTGGGAAACCCGGACCAGTCACCCCTGTTGTCCGATCCCGCATCGAAGGCGAAGCCCAGGAAGGCACGCGCCCAGGGGTTGGCACTGCCCTGGTTCAGGTGGGTCCAACCCTCCTGCAGCCGCTCCCACTCACGGCCCAGGGAAGGGAAACGCCCCGTTCCCCGCGCCCCCACCGAGAGTGCGCGACCCAGTCCCAGGAGCACGGAACCTTCGTCGGGACGCCGCCAGTAGAACCAGTCCCGGGCGCTCGCCGAAGGCGCCGGAAGCGGCTCCAGGGGAATGTCGAAGGTGATCGAGAAGAGCCCCTTCAGGTGGCCCGACAGCAGCGGCGAGGCCAACCGCCGCAGTTCTATGCTCAGCCTTCCCAGCCAGACGGGAGTGGGTTGCAGTTGCCGGGCCTGGAAGCGTTTCATATGCGGTTATTTCTTCGGCTCTTCACCAAATCAGGTGGGTAACAGTTGCTGGCTGATGGCCTCTGGGTAGAGATCGAGTCCGCCAAGGTGGAAGTAAATGGCGTTGGCAAAGCGCTCCTTGTTGCGGAAGCCATGGCTCCGAACCTTGATCGCCTTGATGCG
>QNZQ01000186.1 GCA_003972985.1 Gammaproteobacteria bacterium
GCATAGATCTGGTATCGTTCATCTCGGGTAAGCTGCGTGTAGCCTCTCATCGTGCTCCTCTCTCTTGGTGGATTGAGTAAGCCGTGATGCTACCGCAGCTTACCCTCCCGCTCTAGATCGAGTTGCACTTACGAGTTGAATCCAAGTTCGATGAATGGACCTATAATCCGGACAAATGCCTCCACCCCTGCCAAGACCGCTTCCCGCCCGCTACCGGATCCTCCCGGCCCTGTCCTTCCTCTTCCTGGCCAGCTGCGCGGACCTTTCCCCCAAGAGTGTGCAGATGAACTACCCGGAAGCGAAGCGGGTCGAGGTCACCGACACCTACCACGGCATCGAGGTGGCGGACCCCTACCGCTGGCTGGAGGAGCTCGATGCCCCGCAAACGCGGCGCTGGATAGAAGCGGAAAACCGGCTCACCCGGGAGTTCCTCTCCCGGCTGCCGGAACGGCCACGGATACGCAAACGGCTCACCGAACTGTGGAACTTCGAGCGCTACGGCGTACCCTGGAAACAGGGCAGCCGCTATTTCTACAGCAGGAACGACGGCCTGCAGAACCAGTCGGTGATCTACGTGCAGGAGCGGCTCGATGGAGAACCCCGCATCCTCCTCGACCCCAACACCCTGTCCCGGGACGGCACCGTCGCGCTGAGCGGTTCCGCAGTGAGTCCCGATGGCCGCTACTTCGCCTACGCCCTCTCCGAGGCCGGCTCCGACTGGAAACGGTGGAAGGTGCGCGAGATCGCCACCGGCCGCGACCTCCCCGACCTGATCCGCTGGGTCAAGTTCTCGAACGTCTCCTGGTCAGCCGACGGCCGGGGCTTCTACTACTCGCGTTACGACGAGCCCCGGGACGAAGCACAGCTCAAGGCGGTGAACTACAACCAGAAGCTCTACTATCACCGCCTCGGCGATCCCCAGGCACGGGACCGGCTGATCTACGCCCGGCCGGACCACAAGGAGTGGAGCTTCGATGCCATCGCCACCGAGGACGGGCGCTACCTGGTGATCGAAGTGCAAAAGGGCACCGAGCAGAACAACCTGATCTACTACAAGGACCTCTCCCGCGAAGGAAGCAGGATCGAGCCGCTCATCGACGAGTGGAAAGCCGACTACACCTTTCTCGGCAACAGCGGATCTCGGCTCTGGTTTCTCACTGACGATTCGGCACCACGCTACCGCATCGTCGGCATCGACCCCGCCGACCCCCGGCCCGAACAGTGGCGGCAGGTGGTCCCGGAGCGGAGCGACACCATCGAATCCGCCTCCTTCATGAACGACGGCTTCATCATCACCTACCTGCACGACGCTTGGCACAAGGTGGTGATCCACCCGCTCGAGGGCGGGGAACAGGAACTGCAACTGCCGGGAATCGGCAGCGTCACCGGTTTCAGGGGTGAATCCGGCGCCACCGAGACCTTCTACGGCTGGACCAGCTTCAACACCCCCCTGCGCATCTACCACCTCGACCTGACCACCGGCGAGAGCACCCTGTTCCGGGCGCCCCGGGTCAGGTTCGAACCCGATGAGTATGTTACCTGGCAGGTCTTCTACCCGAGCCGGGACGGCACCCGCATTCCCATGTTCATCAGCCACCGGCGCGATCTCGATCCCGACGGCCACACCCCCACGCTGCTCTACGGTTACGGCGGCTTCAACATTTCGCTGACGCCCTGGTTCTCGGTGCGCCACCTGGCGTGGATGGAGATGGGTGGCATCCTCGCCATCCCCAACCTGCGTGGCGGCGGCGAGTACGGCAGGGCGTGGCACGAGGCGGGCATCAAGACCAGGAAACAGAACGTCTTCGACGACTTCATCGCCGCCGCCGAGTGGCTCATCGCCAACGGCTACACCTCGCCCGGCAACCTGGGCATCAACGGTGGCAGCAACGGCGGCCTGCTGGTGGCGGCCGTGATGTTGCAACGCCCCGACCTGTTCGGCGCCGTGGTGCCCTCGGTGGGTGTCCTGGACATGCTGCGCTTCAACCGGTTCACCATCGGCTGGGCCTGGGAATCGGACTACGGCTCACCGCAGGACCCCGAGGAGTTCAAGGCGCTGCTGGCCTATTCGCCACTGCACAATATCCGCGAGGGAACCGCCTATCCTCCCACCCTCATCACCACGGCGGACCACGACGACCGGGTCTTCCCCGCGCACAGCTTCAAGTTCTCCGCCGCCCTGCAGCACGCCCAGGGCGGCGACGCGCCCATCCTGATCCGCATCGAGACGCGGGCCGGGCACGGCGCCGGCAAGCCCACCGCCAAGCGCATCGAGGAAGCAACCGATATACTGGCCTTTCTGCACCATTTCCTCTTCTCCCACCGGTGACTTCCATGGCCGAGACGAAACGCAACTCCCCTCCCCTGGGCTGGTCCTGGAAGCTGGGCCGGCTGGCGGGCATCGAGGTCTATGTCCACGCCACCTTTTTCCTGTTGCTGCTGTGGCTGGGACTGGTCTACTGGGGACAGGGCGGCCTGCCCGCGGCGGTGAACGGCATCTTCTTCATCCTGCTGCTGTTCGGCTGCGTGGTGCTGCACGAGCTGGGACACGCGCTCACCGCGCGCCGCTTCGGCATCCAGACCCGCAACATCGTGCTGCTGCCCATCGGGGGTGTGGCCTCGCTGGAGAAGATGCCCGACGATCCCAAGGAGGAGATCCTGGTGGCCCTGGCCGGTCCGGCGGTGAACATCGTCATCGCGGGGCTGCTGTGGCTGTCGGTGAACCCGGTGGCCGTGCACCTGCAGGAGGGCCCCGTGCAGGGCGGGATCCTGCAGAACCTGCTGGTACTCAACCTCTTCCTCGCCGTCTTCAACCTGCTGCCCGCCTTCCCCATGGACGGCGGCCGCGTGTTGCGCGCCCTGCTCTCCTTCTGGATGGACAAGCCGCGGGCCACGCGCACCGCCGCCACCGTGGGCCAGATGCTGGCTCTCTGGCTCGGTTTCATGGGGCTGTTCTACAACCCCATCCTGGTCTTCATCGCCCTCTTCGTCTGGATCGGCGCCGCCGCCGAGGCGGGCAGCGAAGAGATCAAATCACTGCTCCACAAGAGCACCCTGCGCGGCGCGGTGATCACCCATTTCGAGACCCTCGCACCCGATGACGCACTCACCCGTGCCATCGCCCTCACCCTGGATACCACCCAGAAGGAGTTCCCGGTCATGGAAAACGGGCAGGTCGTCGGCGTGCTCACCCAGGAAGACCTGCTGCGCGGACTCAAGGAAGAAGGTGCCCAGGCACCCGTTTCCCGCTACATGCAGACCGAGGTGGAAACGGCCGGGATCGACGAACCCCTGGACCGGGTACTGGAACGGCTCCAGCACTGCGGCTGCCGGCTGCTGGCCGTCACCGACGGGGGCCGGCTGGCCGGCATCGTCAACCTGGACAACCTGATGGAGCTGATCCGCATCGAGACGGCCCTGCGCCAGCAACACCGGCCTTGATGCAAACCGGTTCTCTAGTTCACCAGCACATTTCACCGGATGAAAGCGCTGTCCGGCTCCTGGCAGGTTGCCGGAAGAGCCCTTCCACGATCTGTTTCAACGACCCGCGGCTCGCGAAGCGGATGCCTCCTTGTCGCGCGACACCGCCTCCCGTGATTCGCGAAGCCGTTTCGCCGCCTCCACCATGTTTCTCAGGGCAGGATCCACTTCGGACCAGTTGCGCGTCTTGAGACCACAGTCGGGATTCACCCAGAGCCTTTCCGCCGGTATGCGCCGTGCGGCCAGTTCGATGAGGCTCATCATTTCCCGGACCTGCGGTACGTTGGGCGCATGGATGTCATATACGCCGGGACCGATCTCGTTGGGGTACTCGAAATCGACGAACGCGTCGAGCAGCTCCATCTGCGAGCGGGAGGTCTCGATGGTGATCACATCGGCATCCATCTGTGCAATGGATTCGATGATGTCATTGAACTCGGAATAACACATGTGGGTATGGATCTGAGTCTCGTCACGCACTCCGCTGGCAGTGAGCCGGAATGCGCGCACGGCCCAGTCGAGGTATGACTTCCAGCGGCTGCGCCGCAGGGGCAGCCCTTCGCGCAGCGCCGCCTCGTCGATCTGGATCGCCTGGATACCGGCCGCTTCCAGATCCCGCACCTCGTCACGCAATGCCAGGGCGATCTGGAAACAGGTTTCGGCACGTGGCTGGTCGTCGCGCACGAAGGACCAGTTCAGAATGGTCACCGGCCCGGTGAGCATGCCTTTCATGGGCTTGTCGGTGAGCGACTGGGCATAGCGGATCCAGCTCACGGTCATGGGCCGGGGACGCGACACGTCACCATAGAGAATGGGGGGTTTCACGCAGCGCGAGCCATAGGACTGCACCCAGCCGAAGCGAGTGAAGGCAAAACCGTCGAGCATCTCGGCGAAGTATTCCACCATGTCGTTGCGCTCCGGTTCGCCATGCACCAGCATGTCCAGGCCATACTCCTCCTGCCTGCGCACTACCTGCGCAATCTCCCGGCGCATGAAGCCGATGTAATCCTCTTCGCGGATCCTTCCAGCCTTGAAATCGCGCCTTGCCCTGCGGATTTCGGCAGTCTGCGGGAAAGAACCTATGGTGGTAGTGGGAAAAAGCGGCAGTTCGAGACGCGCCCTTTGCAAAGGACGGCGCTCGACATAGGGACGAGCGCGTTGCAGCATGGATGCGTCCACCGTCTCCAGCCGCCCCGCCACTTCAGGATTGTGAATGCGGATGGAGCGGCGCCTCGTCTCCAGGGCCGCGCGGGAGCGTTCCAACTCCTGCGCCACCTCTTCCTGGCCCTCGTTCAGGGCCGATGCCAGCACGCGCAGTTCGTGGAGCTTCTGCGTGGCGAAAGCGAGCCAGCCGCGGAGTTCGTCGTCCAGCGCCTCCTCTGCAGCCAGATCCACGGGCACATGGAGCAGTGAACAGGAAGGCGCCACCAGCAACCGCTCCCGGCCCAGCCGGGCAGCAGCGGTGTTCAGCTGTTCAAGAGACGCGTGCAGATCGGTGCGCCAGATGTTGCGGCCATCCACCAGCCCCAGGGAAAGCGACTTGTATGGCGGCAGTTGATCCAGCACCCCCGGGAGCTGGCCGGCGCCCCGCACCAGGTCCAGATGCAGTCCGGCAGTGGGCAGGCGGACGGCCAGCGACAGATTCTCATCCAGTGCGCCGAAATAGGTGGTGAGCAGCAGCTTCACCGGCGCAGCCTGCAGACGATTGTAAGCCGACTCGAAAGCCTGCCGCCAAGCGGCGGGAAGTTCCTGCATCAGTGCGGGTTCATCGATCTGTACCCACCCGGCTCCCTGGCGGGCCAGGCGCTCGAGGATCTGTCCGTAGACCTCGAGCAAATCCTCGAGCAGCTCCAGACGGTCGAAGCCTCCCCCACGCACCTTGCCCAACCAGAGCCAGGTGACGGGACCGATGAGCACCGGTTTGAACGGGATGCCCATCTCCTTCGCCTCCTCCACCTGTCGAAAGAGGCGTTCGCTGCTCAGGCGAAACTGCTGGCCGGCCCGCAGCTCAGGCACCAGATAATGGTAGTTGGTGTCGAACCACTTGGTCATTTCGCAGGCCGCTACCGCTTCCCCAGCGGGCGCCCGCCCCCGGGCCATGCGGAAATAGAGATCCAGATCCACTTCGCCGCCATCCCAGGCAAAACGCTCCGGCACCGCACCGAACATCACCGAATGGTCCAACACCTGATCGTAAAAGGAGAAATCCCCCACCGGAACGAGCTCCAGGCCGGCGGCCTGCTGCAATTTCCAGTGGGCCTGGCGCAACGTTCGGCCGGTGGCCTCCAGTTGCGCGCGGTCGATCTCTCCGCGCCAGTATTTTTCCAGGGCGAATTTCAGCTCGCGACGGGCACCGATACGGGGGAATCCAAGATTGTGGGCAATCATCCTTTCTCTCTCCAATGGCTCGATTCGGGGATGCGCGCAGTCTGGAAGAGAGACGTGTTCAATTCAACTCATGATATTTCATGCAACATTGAATATTATTCATGTTGAACCGAATTTCTCTGGTGGAATCCCATGCATGTCGAGTTGAAACACTTGCGCACCATGGAGGCGTTGGCGGAAACCGGCAGCCTCTCTGCCGCAGCCGAGCGCCTGCATCTCACCCAGTCGGCCCTCTCCCACCAGATCAAGGCACTGGAGTCCCAGCTCGAGGCACCACTGTACGCACGCAAGTCGCGGCCACTGCGCCTCACCCGTCAGGGCGAGCGGCTGTTGCACCTGGCACAGGAGGTGCTGCCCTTGGTGGAGGAAGCCCGGCGTGATCTGCACCGCATGCACAGCGGGGAGAATGGGCGGCTCTTCATCGCCATCGAATGCCACAGCTGCTTCGGCTGGCTGATGCCAGCCATGGACCGTTACCGCCGGCTCTGGCCCGAGGTGGAGATGGATCTGACCACCAGCTCCACCTTCGACCCGCTGCCGGCCCTGGCCCGGGGCGAACTGGACCTGGTGGTGACCTCTGACCGGCAGGCCATCGAGGGCATCCACTATCACCATCTGTTCGACTACCAGACCTTACTGGCACTCTCCCCGGACCATCCCCTCGCTTCAAACGCATGGATCGAACCCGGGCACCTGAGCAGTGAAACGCTCATCACCTATCCGGTGGAGCGGCGACGGCTGGACGTCTTTACCCGTTTCCTGCTCCCCGCGAAAGTGGAGCCGGCAGCGGTACGCCACACCGAGCTCACCCTGATGATGATGCAGCTGGTGGCCAGCGGCCGGGGCGTCTGTGCCCTGCCCGACTGGGCGCTGGCCGAATACCTCGAACGCGACTACGTAGAGGCCAGAAAACTGGGCAGAGAGGGGCTGCATGGCGAGCTTTTCGCCGCCATCCGCGAAGAGGAGTACGAGCAGGCCTGGATGAAAGATTTCCTGGAGATCGCCCGGCAATTTCTCCTGCAGGGGCGGGACTGACAGGAATCAATCCTCCATTGCCAGGATCTTCTTCACCCGCTTCTTCATCACCCCGTAATAGACCACCGGAATCACCACCAGGGTGAGCAGGGTGGAGACCAGCAGGCCGAAGATGAGGGAGACGGCCAGGCCCGAGAAGATGGGATCGTCCAGGATGAAGAAGCCGCCGGCCATGGCCGCCACGGCGGTGAGCACTATGGGCTTGGCGCGAACCGCCGCGGCCCGCACCACGGCCGCCTCGAAGGCGGCGCCTTCGCGCAGCTCCTGGTTGATGAAATCCACCAGCAGGATGGAGTTGCGCACGATGATGCCCGCCAGGGCGATCATGCCGATCATGGAGGTGGCGGTGAACTGGGCCCCCAGCAGCGCATGGCCGGGCAGGATGCCGATGATGGTGAGGGGAATGGGCGCCATGATCACCAGCGGCACCAGGTAGCTGCGGAACTGGGCCACCACCAGCAGGTAGATGAGCAGCAGCCCCACCGAGTAGGCGATGCCCATGTCACGGAAGGTCTCGTAGGTCACCTGCCACTCGCCGTCCCATTTCAGGCTGTACTCGTAGGGATTCGCGGGCTGGCTCAGGAACCACTGTACCGGCCCGTCCTTCTCCTTCAGCCTCGCGGAGATGTCGAACAGGCCGTACAGGGGACTGTCGGTCTTGCCCGCCATGTCGCCGGTGACATAGACCACCGGCAGCAGGTCCTTGTGGTGAATGCTGTACTCCCGCTGCGACGGCACCACCTTCACGATCTCGGTGAGGGGCACCAGGTTGCCGTTGCGACCCCGCAGCTTGAAGGCGAGCACCTGGTCCAGGTCGGCCTTGTCCGCCTCGCTGAACTTCACCCGGATGGGCACGGCATACTTGAGATGGGGCGAATGGATGAAGGCCATGTCCTCGCCTTCGAGCACCGCCGAGAGCGCCTGCGCCACCTCCGCCTGGGAGAGTCCCAGGCGGGCGGCGCGCACCCGGTCCACCACCACGATGGCCTTGTCCGAGGGGAACTCCACGGAATCGTCCACGTCCACGATGTCCGGTGTCTCCTCGAACACGTCGCGCACCTTTTTCGCGGTCTCGATCTGGCCCTCGTAATCGATGCCGTAGATCTCCGCCACCAGCGGCGACTGTACCGGCGGTCCCGGCGGCACCTCCACGATCTTGGCGTTGCCGTCGTAGCTGCTGGCGATGGTCTGCACCCGGTCACGCACCGCCAGGGCGATCTCGTGGCTCTTGCGCTTGCGGTGGTGCTTGTCCACCAGGTTCACCTGGATGCTCCCCAGGTAGGCGCCCTTGCGCAGGTAGTACTGGCGCACCAGGCCGTTGAAGCCGATGGGCGAGTGGGTGCCGGCGTAGATCTGGTAGTCATGCACCTCGGGCACCGTGGCCAGGTAGGCGCCGATCTCGTTGAGCACCATGGCGGTCTGCTCCAGCGAGGTACCTTCGGGCATGTCCAGCACCACCTGGAACTCCGACTTGTTCAAGCGAGTCTTCGATCTCGTGAAAGATTTTGGGACATCCGAGTCCCCAAAATCGACTCGATCTTCGACAACTCATTGGTGCCCCGGTCGTCCTGGTCACCCGGCGTTCCGCCACAACATCGCAAGCTCGTTGCGGCTACACACC
>QNZQ01000215.1 GCA_003972985.1 Gammaproteobacteria bacterium
GCGCATAGATCTGGTATCGTTCATCTCGGGTAAGCTGCGTGTAGCCTCTCATCGTGCTCCTCTCTCTTGGTGGATTGAGTAAGCCGTGATGCTACCGCAGCTTACCCTCCCGCTCTAGATCAAGTTGCACTTACGAGTTGAATCCAAGCTCCATTTTGAGTAAATGATCGGCAGGGCCGAAACCTCGGCCACTATTCGAGACCCGCGAAAGGGATTCGAGTTCACACCTCCAAGCGCAGGGAAAAGTCCACGCTCTGCAGGTTCTTGGTGATGGCACCCACGGAGATATCGTCCACTCCCGTCTCCGCGATGGCACGCACGCTATCGAGATCCACGCCACCCGAGGCCTCCAGGCGTGCCCGGCCACGGTTCAGCGCCACTGCCCGCGAAAGCTCTTCCAGGTCGAAATTGTCCAGGAGCACCCGCTTCGCTCCGGCGGCAAGCACCTCTTCCAGCTCCCCGATGTTCTCCACCTCGATCTCGATCTCCACCCCGGGATGCAGTCGTCGCGCCTTCTCCAGGGCGGCCGGAATCGATCCCTCGGCGGCGATGTGATTCTCCTTGATGAGGATGGCGTCGTAGAGCCCCATGCGGTGGTTGTGCCCACCGCCACAGGTCACGGCATACTTCTCGGCCTGGCGCAGGCCCGGGATAGTCTTGCGGGTGTCGAGGATACGCACCCCGGTGCCCGACACGGCGCGCACATAGGCGGCCGTGGCCGTGGCCACGCCGGAAAGGGTCTGCAGGAAATTGAGCGCGGTACGCTCGGCGGTGAGAATGGAGGTCGCCCTGCCCTCGATACTGCACACCCGGGCGCCACCGGAAAGCTCGTCACCATCGTCGAAAGCCCAGGAAACCGACAGACCGCCATCGACTTGGCGAAACACCTCGTCGAACCAGGCCCGGCCGGCGAGTACCGCCCGGTCCCGGCAGACCAGGTGCGCCTTTCCGGAGCGGCTCGACGGCAGGAGGGACGCCGTTAGATCGCCGCTGCCCACGTCCTCCCTGAGGGCGCGCGCAACGTCCGTGCCGATGACTTCCGCATCCGGCAGCATCAGTGGACTTCCAGCAGCTCCACCTCGAAGGCCAGGGTGGCATTGGGCGGTATGACGCCACCGGCCCCGCGTGCACCGTATCCCAACTGCGGAGGAATGGTGAGCTTTCGCTTGCCGCCCACCTTCATGCCCTGCACTCCCTCGTCCCAGCCGCGAATCACCTGGCCTTTGCCCAGCGCAAAGGAGAAGGGCTGGTTCCGGTCGAGGCTGGAATCGAACTTGGTACCGTCCACCAGCCAGCCGGTGTAGTGCACGGTGACCTGCTTGCCTGCCTCTGCTTCGGTACCCGTTCCCTCTTCCAGGTCCTCGTACTTCAGGCCCGTGTCGGTCATCTTCTCTGCCATGTTCTTGCTCCTGTTGAAGGCTCCCGTGAGGACGGCAACCTGCAGTGGAAAGGCGTGGATTATAGCAATTTCCCGAAGCGCAAAAGCGGCCGCCGCCAGCGGCACAGTGTTCAGGCAGGCAGGATAGGGGGAGTGCGCGGCGCAAGCCGGGTGGTGATCACCTGGTGAATGTAGCGCAAGGCACGCTCGATGAAAGGCTGGTCGATGTTGGAGAGCAGGGAGGCCTGCCCGTTCCGGAACAGCTGGATGAGATCGTCACTGGTGTGTTCCGCCAGTTTCCGGCCACGCATGTCCACGAACAGCAGCAGGTCGGCGATATCGCTGCGCCAAGCCAGCTTGCCCCGTTTCTCCCCTTCTCCCGGGACCTGCCAGCGCAGCCACTGCCCTTCTCGCAGTGACCTGACCAAGCGTTCGTACTTGTCGGCTCCCGTGGTTGCAGCAGCCTCGCCGGCACCGGTTTCCTTTTTATCCAGTGCCTGCTCTCCACACCGCTCGTCCCTCGTCGGGGTTTCCCTCAGCCTCGCTTCGTAACAGGTCTGGAAGCCTTCCAGCAGGTATGCCGACTTCTTGGTGTCGTAGGAGATGGAAGCGAATCCCCGGCGCAGGTCACCGAGAAGTGCATGAAACTCCGAACCCAGCGCCTCCCGCTGGGGCGGCTCCTGGATCCAGTGGACGCTTTCCACCAGGCGCCGCGCCACGGCAAGGGATTCACGCCAGGCTTTGCTCTCTTCCCCTTCCCGCAGCAGTGTCAGGGTGAGCACGTCCCGCCAGGCTTCGTTCAGGATCTGCTGCACCGTGGGAGGCAGGTCATCGTCCATCAGCTCCACCAGGGCCTCGGATACGCGCCGCCTCGCCAAGGCGAGTTGCTCCTTCCCGCGGGCCACTTGGGAAACCCGCTCTTCGGCGACCCGCGCACCCCGCTCCTCCAGGGCAAGGAACTGCTCGAAGTCACGGTTCACCTCCAGGTAGAGTTCCAGGTCGGTATTGTCGCCCTCGAGGATTCTCTCCACCGATTTGCGGATCATTCCGTAGACGCTGTCGGAGGAGTAGTCGCCCACGTCTGCCCAGCGAACCGCCGCCCGCGAAAGGTTGTTTATCAGGACCCGCGCCGGGTGCCGGCGGTTGGTGAGAAAGGTCTTGTCCCGGATGGCGATCTGCAACACGGGAATCTGCAGGCGCACCAGCAGCACCTTCATGGAATCGGGCATCAGCGAATCCTCGAGCACGAAGTCGAAGAGCATGGTGACGATGTCCAGGACCTGCTGGTCCAACTTGTGCAGGTGCGCCTGTCGCCGGTCCAGCGTCTCCTCCAGCATCTGCACCAGTGATTCCTTGAAGACTTGCTGTGCCGAGCGCACCCGCTCGAGGTTGGCGACCACGAACTGCTCGTTGGCCGGCTGCATTTCCCGGATCACCTGCGCCACCACTTCGGGCTTGATGGCCATGCCGGTGGCCGGGCGGCTGCCGGCGACGGATCTTGCCAGGCCAAGCACCTCCCGCTCCTCGTCGTCCAGCTGCCGCACCAGGCTGACGATGGAGAACAGGGTAGCCTCCTCGTTCTCCTCGGATGAGAACCGGTGACGGCCGGACAGGGGGCGATGGGAGGATGGTGACATGGCACGGTTGGCCTGGCGCCGCTTGACCGTGGTTTCGACGGGCTCCAGCCCCATCTGCTGCAAGGCCTTGATCAGGGGCGGATAGAGCTTGTCCAGGTCCGAGAGCATGTCGTCGGCCAATGCCTGGTAGAAGAGGAACCGCGTGGTTACCGGTCCCTCCCATTCCTGCAGCGCCATGCGCAGGCAGGTGGCGATGACCGAAGGGGCCAGGGGAATGCCGAGTTGCGGCAGGTCCTTGGGCTGTATCACAGCCGCCATGTAGGCCGTCAGTTCCTTGTGGATCATCTGCATCCTGCTGGTGACCCGGTGAGAGGTCCGCAGGATGACCAGGTCTTCCTCCAGTTTCTCGTTGTTGACCAGCTCCAGGGACTCCTGTGGCTGCGTGGAGACACTGAAGCCGTGAATGAACTCCTCCAGGTAGGCTTCGTAATGCAGGAAGAAGGTCTCGACCGCCTTGAGAAGATTGTTCTGGAAGTGGGTGCCGATACTGCGCCGTTTCTGCCTCAGCTCACGCACCGCGTCGATGAAGATGCGTTGATGGGCGTCGCTCGAAGCCTGTTCCGCATGGGTGAAGAACACCTCCTCCAGCTTGTTCAGGTAGGATTCGCTCTTCTTTTCGAGCCACTGCTCCACGTGATGGCGAAAGGTCCCTGCCAGCTGCTGCAGCTGGTGACGGGTCAACACGGATTTGTAGGGTTTCGCCATGACGGTTCTGTCAATACGCTGGAATGGCGCCGTTTACGCAATTGTGCAAAGATTTCCCAAGAGGAAGTGTGACAGAGCCCATACAATAAATCCATGGAACCCCATGTCGCCGCGGAAACGGTTCATTCACCTTTGTATCCCCCTTGTCCTCACAGGTCATCAGTTGAAACAATAGATCACTTTTACGGCGATTATCGAAAATCAATTAAACCTGTTTTTCATGAATTGTTTTCAAGTTATTGAGTCTAAACGATCAAGAAAGGCTTTTCGAGTATTTCGTTGAACTTTTCCAAACGCGAAACGACCCCATCGACCGGCTGGCTTCCTTCGGCGCGACCGCTTCCTTCCCCCAACTGGGACGAACGTCCGCCTGGAACCGAGGTGGATCTTCTGGTCATCCATGCCATCAGCCTGCCGGCCAACTCCTTCGGAGGCCCCTGGATCGAGCACTTCTTTCTCAACCGCCTGCCCGGCCTCCGTCATCCCTATTTCGACCAGATCTGCGGCCTGCGCGTCTCCAGCCACCTGCTGATCCGGCGTGACGGGGAACTGTTACAGTTCGTGGCGTTGGACAAGCGGGCCTGGCATGCCGGCCGTTCCAGTTTTCACGGAAGGGAAGCCTGCAACGATTTTTCCATCGGTATCGAGCTCGAAGGTGCCGACCACATTCCCTACACCCTCCAGCAGTACCAGCGGCTGGGAACGGTGTCGCGGGAGATCATGGAACGGTTTCCGGCCATCCGGCAAGAAAACATCGTCGGACACTGTGACATCGCACCCGGCCGCAAGACCGATCCTGGCCCGGCATTCGACTGGTCACGCTATCACGCCCTTCTCGAGGACTGACCATGAACGGTATTCGCCGGCTTCTGGCAGCGGTCCTGTTGGCGGCGGTATCGCCCTGCCTGGCTGCGCCCCACCCGGTACAGGTGGTCGACGACACCGGCCGCACCATTGGGCTGGAACAGCCGGCACGACGCATCCTGACCCTCTCCCCCCACGCCACCGAACTGATCCTGGCGCTGGGGCTGGAATCCCGCCTGGTTGCCGTGGCCGACTTTTTCGATTACCCGAAGGCACTTGCCAGCACACCCCGCCTGAGTACCCTTGGCCGGCTGGACCGCGAACGCCTGCTGCTCCTCAAGCCCGACCTGGTGATCGCCTGGGGCTCCGGCAACAACCCCGGCGACATCCGCTGGCTGGAGCACAGCGGCATCCCCGTTTTCATCAGTGAACCGGCCTCACTGGAGGCCATTGCGGGCTCCCTGGAAAAGCTGGGCCTGCTCGCCGGCATTCCGGAACTGGGAATACGAGCCGGCATGGAGTTCCGCCGCCGGCTGGCCGGTGCCTGCTCCTGGAGGAAGGGCGTGCCCCACCAAGCGGCCTACTATGAAATCTGGCCGACCCCGCCCATGACCATCGGTGCCCGGCACTGGCTGAACCAGGTGCTGAACAAGGCCGCCCTGCACAATATCTTCAGCGAAGTTCCCCGCCAGCTGATCACCGTCAGCCGGGAGAGTCTGCTGGCCCGCCCCCATCAGGTCACCATCGTCGCCCATTCCATGACAACCACCGCCATCGGACAGCCGCCCAGGATCACGGCCGATGCCACCCTGGGCCGTCCCGGGCCACGCATCCTGGAAGGGCTGGAGAAGCTCTGCGACAGTTTGTAGGAAATTTCCTACAAAGAGTTAAGCAGCCACCTACAGACCACGGGCTGCCAATGCAGGATACTGGACCCGTCGCCAACAGGGACGTGCCAGGGAAGGTACCGTACAGGGAGGTGCATCAGGGACGAATCAGGGAATGAACGAACCAAGCCAGGCGACAACCCGGTTACAAGGAATGTAACCGGGTTTTTTTTATCCCTTTTTCGCATCCTTTCCATCGTCCCGCCAGGAGAGCAGGAGGAGGAGCACGACGCCCAGGGTAATGGCCGAGTCGGCCAGGTTGAAAGCCGGCCAGTGCCAGCCCTGCCAGTGGAAATCGAGAAAGTCGGTGACCCGCCCGTGGCGGACACGGTCCACCAGGTTCCCCAGCGCACCGCCGAGTACCAGTGCCAGGGCCACCGCCAGCCACTTCTCATCGGACCGCAAGCGGCTCATCCAGACCACGAGTGCCGCAGAGACGGCGAGCGTCAGGCCAATGAAGAACCAGCGCTGCCAGCCACCTGCGTCACTGAGAAAACTGAAGGCCGCTCCTTCATTGAAGGTGAGCACCAGGTTGAAGAAGGGCAGGACGGGCAGCACCTCGCCTGGATGAAAGTGCTGCAGGATCCACCACTTGCTGAGCTGGTCGAGCACGGCCACCACGAGCGCCAGCAGCAGCCACGGCCAGGGGGCGCTCCGCTCAGACATGACGGCGGACTTCGCCCTCGCCTTCCACGTTCTCCACACAACGCCCACACAGCTCCGGGTGATCGGGATTGGCGCCCACATCCTCCCGGTGGTGCCAGCAGCGCACGCACTTGGGATACTGCGAGGCCACTGCCCTCACCTTCAGCCCCCCGATTTCGGTGTCCACCGCCTCCGGCCCTGCTTCTTCAGGTGCAGCAAGGTCTGCATAAGAGGTGATGAGCGCAAAGCGCAGCTCGTCCTCCAGCTTGGCCAGGGAATCACGCAGGTCGCCTTCGCAGTAGAGGGTCACCTCGGCATCCAGCGAGGAGCCGATGTCACCCGCCTTGCGCATGCCCTCGAGTACCCGGCTCACCTCACCCCGCGCCTCCAGCAGCCGTTGCCAGTCGGTGTCATCCAGCGACGTGGCGACACTAGTGTCCATGAAGTCATGCCAGCGCCCAGTGAAGACGAATTCGTCCCGCTCGCCGGGCAGGTGCTCCCAGGCCTCCTGGGCGGTGAAGCTGAGGATGGGCGCCAGCCAACGCACCATGGCCTCGGCGATCTGGTGGATGGCGGTCTGGCAGGAACGGCGCGGCAGGCTGTCGGTCCTGCAGGTGTACTGGCGGTCCTTGATCACGTCGAGGTAGAACCCCCCCAGCTCCACCACACAGAACTGCAGCACTTTCTGGTAGATGAGGTGGAAATTGTAGTCCCGGTAGGCCGTCACGAGCTCTTCCTGCAGCGCTTCCGCCTGCTTCACCACCCACAGGTCCAGCTCCACCATCTGCTCCGGAGCCACGGCATGTCTTGCAGGGTCGAAGTCGAAGAGATTGGCGAGGAGGAAACGCTGGGTGTTGCGAATGCGCCGGTAGGCGTCGGCCATGCGCTTGAGAATCTCGTCGGAGACGCTCATCTCGGCGCGGTAGTCGGTGGCCGCCACCCAAAGGCGGATGATGTCCGCGCCCAGAGTCTTCATCACCTTCTGCGGCTGCACCACGTTGCCCAGGGACTTGGACATCTTCTTGCCCTCGGCATCCACGGTGAAGCCGTGGGTGAGACAGGTGAGATAGGGCGCCTTGCCGGTCATGGCCACCGAGGTGAGCAAGGAGGACTGGAACCAGCCGCGGTGCTGATCCGAGCCTTCCAGGTAGAGCTCCGCCGGGCGCTTGAGCTCGGGCCGGCGGTCCAGCACGCAGGCGTGAGTGACACCCGAATCGAACCAGACGTCCAGGGTATCGCCCACCTTGTCGTAGTCGGCCGCTTCCTCACCGAGCAGCTCGGCGGGTTCGAGCTGGAACCAGGCCTCGATGCCCTGCTCCTCTACCCGCTGCGCCACCGCTTCGAACAGCTCCGTGGTGCGCGGATGGAGTTCCCCGCTCTCACGGTGCACGAACAGGGTGATGGGCACACCCCAGGTGCGCTGGCGTGAAATGCACCAGTCGGGGCGGTTCTCCACCATGCCGCGGATGCGCTCCCTGCCCCACTCGGGCAGCCACTCCACCTTGTCGATCTCTGCCAGTACCGCCTGGCGCAGGCCGTTCTGGTCCATGCTGATGAACCACTGGGGCGTGGCACGGAAGATGATGGGTGTCTTGTGCCGCCAGCAGTGGGGATAGCTGTGGGTGAGCCGCTCCTCGTGCAGCAACACACCACGCTCGCGCAGCAGCTCCACCACCTGGTCGTTGGCCGTGAAGACGTGCTCGCCGCCGAACAGCGGCAGGTCCTCGCGGAAGCGGCCGTTGCCCAGCACCGGGTTGTCCACCTCCAGACCGTACCGCTGCCCCACCACGTAGTCCTCCAGGCCGTGGCCGGGGGCGGTGTGCACGGCGCCGGTACCGGCTTCGAGGGTGACGTGCTCACCGAGGATGATGGGCACCTGGCGGTCGTAGAAGGGGTGCTGCAGCATCAGCCCCTCGAAGGCGGCTCCCGGTCCGTAGGCGATGACGCGGTAGTCCTCGTATCCCCAGCGTGCCAGCGCCTCCTTCATCAGACCCTCGGCCACCAGGAAGCGCTGGTCGCCTGCCTGTACCACGGCGTACTCCAGCTCGGGATTGAGTGCCACCGCCTGGTTGGCGGGCAGGGTCCAGGGGGTAGTGGTCCAGATCACCACCGAGAGCGGCCCCGCACCCTGATCCCCGGGCACCGAGTGGCAGCGTGCTATGAGGGCCTCGGGGTCCACTACCGGGAAGCGCACGTCGATGGCCAGGGAGGTCTTGTCCATGTAGTCCACCTCTGCTTCGGCCAGTGCCGAGCCGCAATCGGTGCACCAGTTCACTGGCTTGGAGCCCTTGTGCAGGTGACCGGCCTCCACGATGCGTCCCAGGGAACGGATGATGTCCGCTTCCTGCTGGAAGTTCATGGTGAGGTAGGGATTCTCCCAGTCGCCCAGCACCAGCAGCCGCTTGAAATCGGCCTTCTGCTGGCTGCGGGCGTAGTCGCGGCAGGCCTGGCGGAACTCGCTGGGACTCACCTTCTGCCCCGGCTTGCCCACCTTTTTCTCCACCTGCAGCTCGATGGGCAGCCCATGGCAGTCCCAGCCGGGCACGTAGGGGGCGTCGTAGCCGTCCAGGGTGCGGCTCTTGACGATGATGTCCTTGAGTACCTTGTTCACCGCATGGCCAATGTGGATGTCGCCATTGGCATAGGGAGGGCCGTCGTGGAGAATGAACTTCTCGGCACCCTCGCGTGCTTCGCGGATCCTGCGGTAGAGTTGCTTCTCCTCCCACTGCTGCAGCATCTTCGGCTCGCGCTGGGCGAGGTTGCCGCGCATGGGAAAGTCGGTCTTGGGCAGATTGAGCGTGTCCTTGTAGTTACTCACGGACTGGGATTCCTGTGGCTTGGGGTTTCAGATGATGGCTGCCGCCGGCTCCAGCTGGAGGATCCGGCGCGCCTGGGCAGCATCGGCGACGATCTGTCGTCCGAGCTGGTCGAAGGAGTCGAACTTCCTTTCGTCCCGGATGCGTTCGATGAAGGTGACGCCGATGTGCGCGCCATAGACCTGGCGGTCAAAGTCGAACAGGTGCACCTCCAGCAGCGGCCGGTTGCCGCCACTCACGGTGGGACGGGTACCCAGGTTGGCGACCCCGGGCAGGTCCTGCGCAGCGAGCCCTTGCACGGTGACGGCGAACACGCCACGCAGGGGGCTCACCCGGCGGTGCAGGGGAACATTGAGCGTGGGGAAGCCGATGGTGCGGCCCCGCTTGTGGCCGTGGCTCACGCGACCGAAGATCTGGTAGGGCCGCCCCAGGCAGGCCTCGGCAGTGGCCAGGTCCCCGGCCAGCAGCGCTTCGCGGATGCGGGTGCTGCTGATGCGGCACTCTTCGTGGCAGACGGTATCCATGCTTTCCACGCTGAACCCGAATTCACGCCCGGCCGCCGCGAGCTGGGCATAGTCGCCCTCTCTGCCGGCCCCGAAACGGAAGTCGTCCCCGACGTAGAGATGGCGGATCGCCAGTCCTTCCACCAGCACCTCGTCGATGAAGGTGGCCGCATCCATCTCCGCCAGGGTGCGGTTGAACTCCAGCAGCAGCACCCGGTCGATGCCGCAGCGGCGGATCTGGTCGAGCTTCTCGCGCAGCCGCGTGAGCCGGGCCGGCGCCTGCTCCGGACGGAAGAACTCCATGGGCTGGGGTTCGAAAAGGATCACCGTGGCCGGCAGACCGTGCTCATGCGCCTTCGTCCTGAGCGCGCTGAAGACCGCCTGGTGGCCCAGGTGTACGCCATCGAAATTGCCGATGGTGGCCACACACCCGCGATGCTGCGGGCGCAGATTGAACTTTCCGCGGATGAGTTCCATGACTACCTGTCGGCGAGGGTCCCGGTGCTCAGGCCAACGCCCGCCGCTGCGGTGACCGGATCGCAGTCGATGGATTCGCGATCGGGAAGCCTGTTGCCGAACCAGGGCCCCATCATCTTGCCGTCCTCGTACCAGAGGCCATTGAGAAACCCGCTGGAGGAAAGCACCAGCAGCGCCGTACCGCGCTCCTCGCCCCGGTGCTCGAACCATTCGATCTCGAAGACGCGCCCGTTGGTGACTCCACGCACATAGCCCTTGTCCAGCTCGTAGCAGCCTTCCACCTTCTCTCCCTCCGCCTTGAGCATCAGCAAGCCGTAGTTGGTCCGATAGATACCGCCGGGATTCCCCTTCGGCAGCGGCTCATCCGTGAGCGGTTCCCCGTAGGCTTCCAGTTCGCTGATCTCGGTGTAGAGGGGGTGCCCGTGGTTGGAGAGGACTTCCACCTTCAGCCAGCGTGCTTCCACCGGCTCTGCCAGCTCGACCTCACTGCGATCGTACTTCTTTCCCTCGATCACGGCGGCAGGCTTCCAGGGTCCGGTACTGGACACGGTGGACACCGAAAAACGTACTTTCCTGGCCGATATTCCGGGGTAGTACATCTCGTCGTTCTCCCGGTTCTCCACCACGAGGCGGCGGATCCGGTAGGGCCGGGCCAGCTCGATGATGAAGCTGTCCGGCCGGAACCCCGGCACATTTCGCCTGGCGCTCGACCAAAAGGGAATCACCTGACCATCGATGAGCGCATTGGCGGGAAACTCGTCGCCATACTGGCCCGTGTGGCTAAGAATCATGGCGCCCTTCTTCAAGGTCAGGATATCCTCGCCGGCAATTCCGGGACCGCACCATCCGAGGAGCACCGCGGACAGCAGCATGAATCTGATTTTCAGTCGAAGGGCCATCGCCACCGAACCATAAGCAACCGTTGAACTCTTTATTCTACAATGATAGATCACCCTCTGCTCAGGTCCCGCAATCTCAATCCCAGCGCAAGCAGCGCCGCAAAGTAACTACCGGCACCGATGGCGATCCACAGCAGCAGCTGCACCGCGCGGCGCCAGACGCTCCATTGCGCCCACTGGGCAAGTTCGGGTGCCAGCAGGCCAATCACGGCAGCCATGACCCCGGAAGCAAACCCGATGCGCAGCCACAGCCTCGGCCAGTCCGAGGAGGGCCGGTAGACCCCGGCCTTGCGCAAGCCGTGGTAGAGCAGGCCGGCGTTGACGAAAGCGGAGAGGCTGGTGGCCAGCGCCAGGCCTGCATGCTTCAGCGGGAAGATGAGCGCGAGATTGAAGGCCATGTTCACCACCATGGCAATGATGCCGATCTTCACCGGTGTGCGGGTGTCCTGGCGGGCGTAGTAGCCGGGGGCCAGAACCTTTATCAGGATGAAGGCAAGCAGGCCGGCAGCGTAGGCCACCAGGCTCTGGCGTGCCATGAACACATCGTGGAGATCGAAGCGTTCGGAAAGGAACAGCGTGGCGATCATGGGCCCTGCCAGCACGGCCAGCCCCACCGCTGCGGGGATCCCCAGGATCACGGTGGTGCGCAACCCCCAGTCGAGGGTCTGGTTGAACACCCGCGGATCGTCCGCCGCGTGGTTACGCGAGAGGGCGGGCAGGATCACCGTGGCCAGGGCCACGCCCAGCACGCCCTGGGGAAACTCCATGAGTCGGTCGGAGTAGTAGAGCCAGGAGATACTGCCGGTTTGCAGGAAGGAGGCCAGCACCGTGTCCAGCAGCAGGTTGATCTGCACCACGGAAACGGCAAAGAGCGCCGGCAGCATCAGCTTCATGATGCGCCGCACCCCTTCGTGATCCGCTTTCGGGCGGGGCCGGGGCAGCAACTTCAGCCGGTGCAGAAACGGGAGCTGGAAGGTGAACTGCACCACTCCGGCAATGAGCACGCCCCAGGCCAGCGCCCCCACCGGCTCCTGCATCAGCGGTGACAGCCAGAGCGCGGCACCGATGAGGCAGAGGTTGAGCAGTACCGGTGTGAAGGCGGGCACGGCAAAGCGGTTGTGCGCATTGAGAATCCCGCCCGCGAATGCCGCCAGCGAGATGAAGAAGAGGTAGGGAAAGGTGAGCCGCAGCATGCCCGCGGCCAGGTCCAGCTTCTCCTGGGCACCGTCGAGCACCCAGCCGAAGGCGAACAGGGAGACCACCAGGGGCGCTGCCACCACCCCCACCAGGGACACCAGCAGCAGCACCAGGCCCAGGGTTCCCGCCACGTGGTCCACCAGCCCCTTCAGCTCGTCATGGGAACGCTGCTCCTTGTACTCGGTGAGCACCGGCACGAAGGCCGTGGCGAAAGCCCCTTCCCCGAAGAGACGGCGCAGGAAGTTGGGAATCTTGAAGGCCACGAAAAAGGCATCCGTGGCCGCGTCCGCGCCGAACATCCGCGCCAGTACCAGGTCGCGCACGAATCCGAGGATACGCGACAACAGGGTGTTGCCACCGACGGTGGTGAGGGATTTGAACAGGGAAGCCAGGACGGGTCTCCGGATATTCCAGGGCATTTTGCAGTGTGGGCTATTCTAACTGCCAGGGCCGCGCCATCCTAACTTGGACAGGGCAGGCACCTGCTCGGAAAACCGCTGTGAATACGTCCATGGCCGCTCCCGGCATCCTGCCTCCCTCGGCACTCGCACATCCCTGTGCATCGTACGCTCTGCGTCGGCATGACCTCCAGGGATGGAGGAAATGCTGGAAATGTTGGGAACATTTCCAGTGCCCCGCCTCCGAAGTTTTCCGAGCAGGTACCTGCCCCGCTTTTCAACCACTTGCGGCTTTATAAATGACATCATCCTGCTCTAACTACAATTTCCGGTTGACAGGGGAATGGCCAATCGCCATAATTCCGCGTCTTTTTACCGAACAACCCGAGATTCCAGGAGTAAGAACAGGTGGCAAACTCACTGCAAGCACGCAAGCGCGCCCGCCAGGCGGAAAAGCGCCGCAAGCACAACGCCGGCCGTCGCAGCATGCTGCGTACTCACATCAAGAAGGTCGTCTATGCCATCGAAGCAGGTGACAAGGAGACGGCCGTGGCGGCCTACGAGGCCGCTGTTCCTGTCATCGATCGCGCGGCCAACAAGGGCCTGATCCACAAGAACAAGGCAGCCCGCCACAAGAGCCGGCTGAATGCCCACATACGGGCCATGTCCTGACCGGCAGGCAAGCGGGTTTCTCGAAAAAAACCGGCCTGAGGCCGGTTTTTTATTGCCCGCGATTCCATCGGGCAAGCTGGAGGGCAGCACACTGTCTATGCGCCAAGCACTTCCGCCATGCGCTGCCCCATTTGCGCCGGCGAGCGGACCACCTGCACTCCGGCTGCCTCCAGCGCTTCGAACTTGGCCTCTGCAGTGCCTTTGCCGCCGCTGATGATGGCACCGGCATGGCCCATGCGCTTGCCCGGGGGTGCAGTGACCCCCGCGATGTAGGCCACCACCGGCTTGCGGAAGTGGTCGCGGATATAGTCGGCCGCCTCTTCCTCGGCAGTGCCGCCGATCTCTCCCACCAGGATCACCCCTTCGGTCTGGTCATCCTCGTTGAACAGTTCCAGGCAATCGATGAAGCTGGTGCCGGGAATGGGGTCGCCCCCCAGCCCGATGCAGGTGCTCTGGCCCAGGCCGGCTCGCGTGGTCTGATCCACCGCCTCGTAGGTGAGCGTCCCCGAACGCGAAATGATCCCCACCCTGCCCGGCCTGTGAATGGCACCCGGCATGATGCCGATCTTGCAGGCACCGGGGGTGATGATTCCCGGGCAGTTGGGGCCGATGAGCCGGGAGCCGGTGGAGGCCAGCGCCGCCTTCACCTTGAGCATGTCGAGCACCGGGATGCCCTCGGTGATGCAGACGATGACACGGATGCCAGCATCGGCGGCCTCCAGAATGGCATCGGCAGCAAAGGGCGGCGGCACGTAGATCATGGTGGCGTCGGCGCCGGTTTCGGTCACCGCTTGGTGAACGGTGTCGAAGACGGGCCGGTGGAGATGGGTCTGCCCGCCCTTGCCCGGCGTCACCCCACCCACCAGGTTGGTGCCGTAGGCGATGGCCTGCTCGGAATGGAAGGTACCCTGCCGGCCGGTGAATCCCTGACAGATGACCTTGGTGTTGCTATCCACCAGAATGCTCATTGGGCACCTCCCGCAGCTGCCACCGCCTTGCGCGCCGCCTCGGTAAAATCCTCTTCGGTGATGAATTCGAGGCCGCTCTCTGCCAGCATGGCCAGTCCCTTCTCGTGGTTGGTGCCCTGCAGACGCACGACCACCGGCACGGTGATCTCGATGTTACGTGCCGCTGCGATGATGCCCTCGGCGATGAGGTCGCAACGCACGATTCCGCCGAAGATGTTCACCAGCACCGCGCGCACCTTGTCGTCGGAAAGGATGAGCTTGAAAGCCTCGGTGACCCGTTCCGCGGTGGTGCCACCACCCACATCGAGAAAATTGGCCGGCTCGCCGCCTTCCAGTTTCACCAGGTCCATGGTGGCCATGGCCAAGCCCGCACCGTTCACCATGCAGCCGATGTCGCCATCGAGAGAGATGAAGTTGAGATCGTGCTCGGCGGCCTCCGCCTCGCGTGGATCCTCCTGGCTGATGTCGCGCATCTCACGGATGACGGGCTGACGGTAGAGGGCGCTGTCGTCGATGTTCAACTTGGCATCCAGCGCCAGCAGTTCACCGCCTGCAGTGACGACGAGCGGGTTGATCTCGATGAGGCTCGCATCCTTGTCGAGGTAAAGCCTGTAGAGCCCGGAAAGGATCCTGCCGAACCTCTTGAGCTGGTCACCGGAAAACCCAAGGCCGAAACCGAGGTAACGCGCCTGGAAGGGCTGCAGTCCCGCTGCAGGATCCACCACGGTGGAGAGGATCTGTTCGGGCGTCTCGGCAGCCACCTCCTCGATGTTCATCCCCCCGGCACGTGAGGCCATGAAGGTGATGCGCGAACGGGCACGGTCGAGCAGCGCCCCCAGATAGAACTCCCGCTCGATGTCGCTGCCCTGCTCCACCAGCACCTTGTGAACAGGGAGTCCCGCGGGACCGGTCTGGCGGGTCACCAGGCGCATGCCGATGAGCTCGCGGGCGGCGGCTTCCACCTCTTCCAGCGTGCGTGCCAGTTTCACGCCACCGGCCTTCCCGCGCCCCCCGGTATGAGCCTGTGCTTTGATCACCCAGAGTTCTCCGCCCAGACGACCTGCCGCCTCCACCGCCTCTTGCGGCGAAGCTGCCACCTCGCCTGCCGGCACCGGAATGCCATATTCGCTGAACAGCGCCTTGGACTGGTATTCGTGCAGATTCATGTTCGACTTCCGTTGAAGTGGGCGCCTGACCCGCAGGGTGCCGCAATCTAACTTGGGCAGGCCGGGCACCTGCTCGGAAAACCGCCGTGAATACATCCATGTAGGCTCTACGTCGGCATCCCTGCCTCCGAAGTTTTCCGATCAGGCACCCACCCCGCTTTTCAATAGCTTACGCCTTTAGATGACGTCTTCCTGGCCTGACCCGACTGAAGGGTGCAATGCTACCAGAAATCAGCCAATGATCAGCTTGATTCCCACCAGTATGGAGATCACCTCGAAGGCGCGCTTGATCCAGCGGTTGCCCTGGCGGATCGCCAGGTGCGCTCCACCGTAGCCACCCAGCAACGAACCGGCCAGCAGCGCCGGCAGCCACGCCCACTTGATCTCACCCAGCATTCCCAGGGTGAGCGCGCCCGTACCGTTCCAGAAGAGCCCCACCAGGACGAGCGTGTAGGCCACCGCCCGCTTGTAGTCGAGGCCGAACCAGCGTACCAGCCAGAGTGTAACGAAGAGCCCGGTTCCCGAGGTGAGCGAACCGTTCAGGAATCCGAGAAAGAAGAGCCCTACGCCCCCCTGGAGCATGCCCCGGCGGTCCCGGTGGCTCGGCTGGTAGTGCTGGCCGAGCCTGCTCTTCGACCCGGAGTAGAGCCCCAGCCCCAGCGTCAGGCAGCCCAGGGCGATTTCCGCCCAGCGTCCGGGCACGTGCAGGATGAGGCTGGCGCCGATCACCACCCCCGGCAGACCGGTGGCCAGCACGAACAGGGTGAAGTCCCGCTCCAGGGTATCCTCGCGCATGTGCCGTACCGTGGCTCCCACGCCAAGAGCCACCGAGGCCACCTTGTGCGTGGCCAGCGCCACGCCGAAAGGGAGCCCGAGGAAGATCAGGACCGGCAACTGGAGCAACCCCGCGCCACCGCCCGAGAAAGCCGAGAACAGGTTGGCAATAAGCGAAACCAGAAAGAGCAGAAGCTGGTCCATGGGGTGTCTTTTACGGGCAAATTGATTATTCTCTTGGCGGTTTCCCAGTTTAAGGCTTGGATTCAACTCGTAAGTGCAACTCGATCTAGAGCGGGAGGGTAAGCTGCGGTAGCATCACGGCTTACTCAATCCACCAAGAGAGAGGAGCACGATGAGAGGCTACACGCAGCTTACCCGAGATGAACGATACCAGATCTATG
>QNZQ01000211.1 GCA_003972985.1 Gammaproteobacteria bacterium
CACCGGTCTCCCATATGACTGGACGCCGCGTTCGGATGCTCCCTTGGGATCCCCTTTGGCGCCTTCGGCACGTCGGGTATCCCGTGTCGCCTCGCGGCTACCGGGGACTACCCGCCTTCGCTTCGCTCTCCATGGCGGGCAGCGGTCGTCTTCACCCAGGTAGCTGCCGGACTGCACCTCGATGAGCTCCAGGGGAATCTTGCCCGGGTTCTCCAGGCGGTGCAGTTCACCGACGGGGATGTAGGTGGACTGGTTCTCGGTGAGCAGGAAAGTCTCCTTGCCGCGGGTGACCCGCGCGCTGCCTTTTACCACGATCCAGTGCTCGGCGCGGTGGTGGTGTTTCTGCAGTGACAGGCTGGCGCCCGGCTTCACCGAAATGCGCTTGACCTGGTAGCGGTCGTCGCGGTCGATGCCCTGGTAGCAGCCCCAGGGGCGGTGTACCTGGGCGTGTACATCGATCTCTTCCCGCTGATCCCCGTCGAGGCGTTCGACGATCTCCTTCACCTGCTGGGCCTGGCTGCGGTGGGCCACCAGCAGGACGTCGGGCGTATCCACCACCACCAGGTCCCGAACCCCCAACACGGCCATCAGGCGGCCCTCGGAACGAAGGTAGTTGTCCCTGCTGTCGATGGCCAGGACATCCCCCTGGATTACGTTGCCGTTCTCGTCCTTCTCGCCGATCTCCCAGAGTGCCGACCAGGAACCCACGTCGTTCCAGCCCACGTCGATGGGAATGACCACACCCCGGTTGGTGTGCTCCATCACTGCGTAGTCGATGGAGTCCGATGGACAGCGCTCGAAGGCCTCGCGGTCCAGGCGGATGAAATCGAGATCCTTCTGCGCCTTTTCGCAGGCTTCGCGGCAGCGCGCGATCATTTCCGGGTTCTGTTTCTCCAGCTCCTCGAGATAGGCGGAGGCACGGAACATGAACATGCTGCTGTTCCAGAAGTAGTCGCCGGACTTGAGGTACATGCCGGCAGTGGCCAGGTCGGGTTTTTCCACGAAGCGGTCGATGCGGAAGGCTTCCTCGTCCTCCTGCAGGGAGGCTCCACCCTGGATGTAGCCGTAGCCGGTCTCGGGGTATTTGGGCAGGATGCCGAAGGTGACCAGGTATCCCTGTTTCGCCAGTGCTTCCCCGCGCTGGATGGCCTGCTCAAAAGCTTCGAGGTCCTCGATGACGTGATCGGCCGGAAGTATGAGCATCACCGGGTCTTCCTCGTCGGAGCGCAGGTGCAGCGCGGCTACCGCGGCAGCCGGGGCGGTGTTCCTTCCCACCGGCTCCAGCAGGATGTCCGGTTTCCTGTAGCCTCCTTCCTGCAGCTGTTGCGCCACGAAGAAGCGATGCTCCTCGTTGCAGATGACCACGGGATCGCGTTCGGCAACGTCCGAGGTACGGTTGCAGGTCTCCTGCAGCATGGAGACCTCGGAGACCAGGGGCCAGAACTGCTTGGGGTGGGTCTTGCGTGAAACGGGCCACAGGCGCGTACCCGAACCGCCGGAGAGTATCACTGGGATCATGTTTCGGTGGTTTTCCTCTGTTGCGGCCATGACGCCGGCATGGCTTGTCCTTATAATTCCTCGGTCGAGGATACCAGTAATCGGCCGTATCGCCAGCTGCGGCTGCGCTGAATTCTGTACTGCATCACGATGCAGTGGCGTTACCCAACGCCTGCAGGGTGCAGAGCGGCGCTTGTCTTTTTACTTGGTGATTAGGTACGAGTCTCGGTTGATCGTCAGGTCATGGGCAGGCACTGGAGAGACACGCCGTGAATACATCCCTATAGGCTCGACGGCGGCATCCCTGCTGCCGACGGTCTCTCCAGCACCCACCCATGACCCGAATGTCGGGTCTGCTGAGCTTTGTAACCAGTCGCCTTTTACTTTTTCCTGAACCCCATTTTCCATGGCCACACGTAAAAAGAAGGTCCGGCGCCGCAAGGCCGCCAAGCCGGTGCGCCGCACCACAGGCAGGCGCAGGCGCGCTTCCGCGAAAAAGCGCTCCTTTGGCTGGATGAAGTGGCTGGCGGGCCTGCTGGTGCTGGCGCTGCTGGTCGTGGGCGGCTACTCCCTCTATCTGTCGAAGATCGTGCGCGTGAAGTTCGAGGGCAAGCGCTGGGCGGTGCCGGCGCGGGTCTATGCGCGTCCGCTGGAACTCTACGTGGGTGCGCCCGTGACGCCGGAGCAGCTGCAGTTCGAGTTGGAGCTGCTGGTTTATCGCAAGGTGAAGCATCCGCGCAAGCCGGCGCAATGGTCACGCGCGGGTTCCCGCTTTCTCATTCACGGCCGGGAGTTTCTCTTCTGGGACGCCAGGGAACCCTCGCACCAGCTGGAGGTGCGCGCCTCCTCCAATGGGATTTCCAGCCTGCGCGATGCCCGCACGGGCAGAGCGATCGATCTGATGCGCATGGAGCCACCGGTGATCGGCAGCATCTATCCTTCCCACAAGGAAGACCGGGTGCTGGTGAAGCGGGAAGAGCTGCCCGACCACCTAGTGGCGGCGCTGCTGGCGGCCGAGGATCACGACTACTTCCACCACCACGGCATCAACCTCTTGAGCATCGGCCGGGCGCTGCTGGCCAACCTGCGGGCCGGCAGGACGGTGCAGGGCGGCAGCACCCTGACCCAGCAGCTGGTGAAGAACTTCTGGCTCACCCCCGAGCGCAGTCTCTGGCGCAAGCTGAACGAGGCCTGGATGGCGGTGATCCTGGATGCCCGGTACGACAAGGACGAGATCCTCGAGGCCTACGCCAACGAGGTGTTTCTCGGTCAGGACGGCGACCGGGCCATCCACGGTTTCGGCCTCGCCTCCTGGTTCTATTTCAACCGGCCCCTCGGCGAACTCAAGCTGCACGAGACGGCGCTGCTGGTGGGCCTGCTCAAGGGAGCCTCCTACTACAATCCGCGCAGGCATCCCCAGCGCGCACTGGAACGGCGCAACCTGGTACTGGAGCAGATGTACCGCCAGGGGTTCATCTCGCGGGAGGTCGCCGAGGCGGCCAAGCGTCAACCCTTGGGCGTGGCGAAGGCGGGCCGCCGGACCAGTGCGCGCCATCCCGCCTTCATCGACCTGGTGCGGCGTCAGTTGCAGCGGGACTACCGGGAGGAGGATCTCACCTCCGAAGGGCTGCGCATCTTCACCACGCTGGATCCCTGGGCGCAGCGGATGCTCAACCGCGAACTCGACAGGGGACTCCGGCAGCTGGAAAAATCGCGAAAGCTGGGAAAGGGCACACTGCAGAGTGCGGCCGTGCTGGTGTCGCCACAGGGCGGCGAGGTGCGGGCGCTCAGTGGCGGGCGCGAGGCCGGTTTTGCCGGGTTTAACCGGGCGCTCGACGCGGTGCGCCCCACCGGCTCGCTGATCAAGCCCGTGGTCTACCTGCTGGCGCTGTCCCGGCCGGAGCGCTACACCCTGCTGACCCTGCTGGAGGATGAGCCCATCCGGCTCAGGGACGCCAAGGGGCGCATCTGGCAGCCGAAGAACTACGACCACAAGACGCATGGCCAGGTGCCGCTGCATCGTGCGCTGGCGCACTCCTACAACCTGGCCACGGTGCGGCTGGGCCTGGATCTCGGCCTGGACAAAGTGGTGGACTTGCTGCACCGCATGGGCCTGCAGAGGCCCGTGCGGCCACTGCCGTCCCTGCTGCTCGGTGCCGTCTCCCTTTCGCCGCTGGAGGTGGCGCAGCTCTACCAGGTGTTCGCTTCGGGTGGCTTCCGTACCCCTTTGCGCGCTATCCGCGAAGTGGCCGATGCCGCAGGGCAGCCGCTGCAGCGCTACCCGCTGGAAGTGGAGCAGGTGGCCGATCCCGGGCCCGTCTATCTCCTTGATCGCAACCTGGTGGAAGTGATGCGCGAAGGTACCGGGAAGGGGATCCGGCGTTACCTGCCGGCGGACCTGGAGGTGGCAGGCAAGACAGGCACCACCAACGAGTTGCGTGACAGCTGGTTCGCCGGGTTCAGCAGTGACTGGCTCGGTGTCGTCTGGGTGGGACGCGACGACAACAAGCCCGCCGGCCTCACCGGTTCCTCGGGAGCGTTGCGCCTGTGGGGCGCCGCCATGAAGGCGCTCAAGCTCATGCCGTTGGGCCTGGTCCCCCCCGAGGAGGTGATCTACGTCTGGGTGGACCCCAAAACGGGCTATCGGAGTGCCGAACATTGCGAAGGGGCGGTGGCCATGCCCTTCATCCGGGGGTCGGAGCCGAGGATCCGCGCCGACTGCGCGGAAGAGCTGAGGGAGCGGGGATTTTTCGAGCGCCTGTTCGATGGATAATTGTTAGCATAGGATGAACCGAAACGCCATCCAATTGGGCCCTCGGATCATTTCAACAAGAGCCCCGTAGGTTGGGCAAAGCGAAGCGTGCCCAACATCCTCCGGCGTTCTGTTGGGCACGTCGCTGCCGCTCCTGTGCCCAACCTACAGAGCTGCCCAAGTTAGATGACATGGCGCTGGCCTTCGGTCCATTCCAACGAGAGGAACCACCACAAGTGTCGTACCTGCTGAACAGCTTTTCCCGGTTACTGCCCGTGGCGGCCATTGCGTTCCTGCTGGGCGCCTGCGCCAGCACGGGACCCTCCGGCGCACCGCCGAAGGCACCTGTTGCCAAGGCGCCCACCACTCCGCCGCCTGCTGCGGGCAGGCGCTACGAGCCGCCCGAGGTGGCCGCCTACCGGCCGCCGGCCCAGCCCACCCACGCCAAGCCCCAGATGGCGAAAGCCGTCCAGACGCTGCTCCGGCGCGCCGAGCAACAGCAGGCGGAAGGCCAGCTGGCTTCAGCCGCCAACACCCTCGAGCGCGCCTTGCGCATCGAGCCGAACAACGCCCTGGTGTGGAACCGTCTCGCCCATGTCCGTTTCGAGCAGGGACACTACCGGCAGGCCGCCAGCCTGGCGCAGAAATCCAGGACCCTGGCAGGCGGTGATGCGGCGCTCAAGGCCGACAACGATGCACTGATCCAGAGGATCCAGGCGCGCCGCTGATGCTCGATATCGAGGCGGTGCTGGGTCCCGAGGGGCAGCTTTCCCGCTCACTGCCCGGCTTTTCCTGGCGCCAGCAGCAGCAGGAGATGGCGGAGGCGGTGGCCGGGGCCCTCGACAGTGGCGGACGGCTCATCGCGGAGGCGGGCACCGGCACCGGCAAGACCTTCGCCTATCTGGTGCCGGCCCTGCTTTCGGGCTCGAAGGTGATCATCTCCACCGGCACCAGGAACCTCCAGGACCAGCTCTTCCGCCGCGACCTGCCGCTGCTGCAGGAGGCGCTGGCCATCCCGGCGCGCGTGGCGCTGCTCAAGGGGCGCTCGAACTATCTCTGCCTGCACCGCATGGAGCTGGCCCTGCTGGATGCGCGGGGGCACAGCCGCGAGGTGGCGATGCAGCTGCGGCAGATCCAGCAGTGGTCGCTGGAGACCCGCAGCGGGGATATCGCCGAGCTCGGCGAGCTGCCCGAGGAGACGCCGGTGTGGCCCCTGATCACATCCAACGGCGACAACTGCCTGGGCAGCGAATGCCCGGCCTACGGCAAGTGCCACCTGGTGGAGGCGCGGCGCCGTGCCCAGGAAGTGGACATCGTGGTGATCAATCATCACCTGCTCTGCGCCGACTTCTCCATCAAGGACGAGGGCTTCGGTGAGCTCTTGCCGGCCGCCGATGCCTATATCATCGACGAGGCCCACCAGCTGCCCGAGGTGGCGAGCAATTTCTTCGGTATCTCCGTGGGCACCCGCCAGTTCCTCGAACTGTGCCGGGACACCCGCAGCGAGTACGTGAAGGAGGCGGGCGACCTGCCCAGGCTCCTGGAGCAGGTGGATCACCTGGAGAAGGCGGCGCGGGATTTCCGCCTGGCTTTCGGCAACGACGGGCAGCGCGGCACCTGGGAGGAGATCGCCGGGAATCCCGACGTGCGCAACGGCCTGGCCTACCTGCGCCAGGAGCTGGACGCTCTCCACGGCATGCTGGACGCCGTCTCCGGCCGCGGCAAGGGGCTGGACAGCTGCCGCGACCGGGCCAAGGGGCTGGCCGATCTACTGACCCGCATCTGCGAGCCGGAGGAAGCGGGCGGGGAGGTGCGCTGGTTCGAGGTGCACACCCACAGCCTGCGGCTCACCAGCACGCCGCTGGAGGTGTCGGGCCTGTTCCGCGAGCAGATGGCCAGGCACCCTGCGGCCTGGATCTTCACCTCGGCGACCCTAGCGGTGGGTGAGAGCTTCGACCATTTTCAGCTGCAGATGGGCATCGACGATGCGCAGACTCGGCGTTGGGAGAGCCCTTTCGACTACCGGGAGCAGGCGCTCTGGTTCGTGCCCCGTGGGTTACCCGAACCGTCCGCTCCCGACTACACCGAGAAGGTGGTGGAACTGGCCCTGCCCATGCTCGAAGCGAGCCGGGGGCGCGCCTTCCTGCTCTTCACCAGCCACCGGGCTCTGCGGCTGGCGGCCCAGTGGCTGGAAGCGCGAACCGAGCTGCCGCTGCTGGTGCAGGGGACGGCACCCAAGGCCGAACTGTTGGAACGCTTCGTGGAGCAGGGGAACGCGGTACTGCTGGGTACCTCCAGCTTCTGGGAAGGGGTGGACGTGCGCGGCGAGGCGCTGTCGCTGGTGGTCATCGACAAACTCCCCTTCGCCTCTCCCGGCGATCCCGTGCTCAAGGCGCGCCTGGACGCCATTCGCAAGCGTGGCGGGAATCCCTTTATGCAGTACCAGGTGCCCCAGGCGGTGATCGCCCTGAAGCAGGGGGCCGGGAGGCTGATCCGCGACGTCACTGACCGGGGCGTGCTGGTGGTGTGCGATCCGCGCCTGCTACGCAAGAGCTACGGCCACACCTTCCTGGAGGCCATGCCGGACTTTGCGCGCACGCGGGAACTGGCCGACGTGCTCGCGTTCTTCGGCGTGGCGCCGGCTGGCTGAGTCAGGCTTTCAGCTCTTCCGAGAGGAAGGGGCGGATGCGTTCCAGCATCAGGGGATGGACCTTCACGTTGCCCGCCACCACGTTGCCGGTTTCGAAGTGGCGCTCACCGCCGCTCAGGTCGGTCACGGTGCCGCCCGCTTCGCGCACCAGCAGGGTGCCGGCGGCGAAATCCCACTGCGCCAGCCCCAGCTCCCAGAAGCCGTCGATGCGCCCGGCGGCGAGCCAGGCGAAGTCCAGCGCCGCCGAACCGGGGCGGCGTACGCCAGCGGTATCCTTGATGAGCGCTTTCATCATGCCGAAATACTGGTCCACGAAGCGGTGGTCACGGTAGGGGATGCCGGTGCCGAGCAGGGCGCCGTGCAGGTTCTTGCGCTTCGATACGCGGATGCGGTGCTCGTTGAGGTAGGCGCCGCCGCCCTTGTGTGCGCTGAAGGTTTCGTCCCGCAAGGGATCGTGGACCACGGCGGCCACCAGCTCACCGCGGTGCTGCAGCGCAATGGAGACGGAAAACTGGGGAAAGCCGTGCAGGTAATTGGTGGTGCCGTCCAGGGGATCGATGATCCACAGGTAGTCGTTGCCGGCGTGGTCGCCGCTCTCCTCGGCGAGGATGGCGTGATCGGGGTAGGCCTTGCGGATCGCCTGGATGATGATCTGCTCCGAGGCGCGGTCCACCTCGGTGACGAAATCGTTGGCCTGCTTCTCTTCCACCGGAATGTTCTCCATGCGGTTGAAGTAGCGCAGGAGCAGGGTGCCGGCCTCGCGGGCCGCGCGGGCGGCGATGTTGGTCATGGGATTCATGGGCCGCGAGGATACCCTAACCGGACGGCTTCATAAAGCGGTCGTCCGGTTTCCATCCTGGCTGTAGGCCAGATAAGCGCAGCGCATCTCGCGTACGTGAAGCGGTAGCCTGGAGCATGCCTGATGCGGCTTCGCCTTATCAGGCCTACGTAAAAAGCTTTGGTGATTAGGTACGAGCCTCAGCTGATTAACGGGTCATGGGCAGATGCTGGAGCGACACGCCGTGAATACCTCCCTGTAGGCTCGACGGCGGCATCCCTGCCGCCGACGGTCTCTCCAGCACCCACCCATAACCCGAATGTCGGACATGCTGAGCTTTGTAACTAATCACCTTATTGAATATCCGTTCACCATCGAGGGGGTTGCAAACCTACGCAGAAAATGCGTTGCAGAAAGGATCGTTACCGTTTGCAGTCGGCCTCTCCTGCTGGCCACCAGGGGAGCCGCTGAGCGCACCTGTGAACGGCATTTCCCATGTCTTCGTGTTGCGGCTCTTCCCCTGATCGAGTGGGTAGTTTAGCGTAGGGCAGCATGAGAGACATTGATCTATACACCCGGATATTGGGTATTCAGGCACCTTGGCGAGTCGCCGATGTGGAGGTTGATATGCCCCAAGGGCAAGTCATCGTCCACGTGG
>QNZQ01000109.1 GCA_003972985.1 Gammaproteobacteria bacterium
CATGGGTGCGAGGAATCGGCAACGACCAAGTTGGATTCGCGGTCGCGATGCCATCAAAATATTGAACGGGCTCTATCCCAGGTCGCCCCGCACCCCTCAATCATCTTCCATGATCAGGGGTGCTGCCAAGGCCTCATGGAAGTTGGATCAGACCCTGCAACGAGTAGTTGAGCTCGAATGGCGCTACGAACTGTTGGAGACGCTTTGGGACGTGGATCGGCCCGAAGACCTGATGCGGCTTCGGCGGGACTTTCCGGCTATTTTTTCAGGATGAGCTCCACCACCGCCTTGCTGCCGAAATAGGCGAGCGCCAGGACGATGAACCCGGTCAGCGTCCAGCGGATGGCCGTGCGTCCACGCCAGCCGAAACGGTAGTGCCCCCACAACAGGATGGCGAAGATCACCCAGGCGAGGATGGAGAGCAGGGTCTTGTGCACCAAGTGCTGGGCGAACATGTCCTCGAGGAAGAGGAAGCCGCTCAGCAGCGCCAAGGTGAGCAGGATGAAGCCGATGGTGATCATCTCGAACATCAGCCCCTCCATTGTCTGCAGGGGGGGCAGGGCGCGGATGAAGCCGCCGGGATGGTGGCTGCGCAACTGCCGGTCCTGGATGGCCAGCAGCACCGCCTGCACCGCGGCCATGGTGAGCACGCTGTAGGCGAGAATGGAGATGATCACATGGGCGCGCAGCTGCCAGGCCGCGTGGGGCGGCAGCAGGCGCACGCCGGGAAAGAAGTACTCCAGCAGCAGGGTCACCGCCGCCAGCGGCAGAAGCACCATGCCCAGCGATTCCACCGGCTTGCTCAGGGCTGCCAGCAGGTAGAGCAGGCAGACCACCCAGGCGGCGAAGGAGACGGCGTTGAAGAAGCTGAAGTTGAGACCCTGGTGGGTATGCAGGGAGAAGTAGAGAATGACCCCGTGGAAGAGCAGGGCGCCGAACCCCAGGCCCAGCCCCAATGCCTTGGAGGGCTTGCGCGATTCCGCGCGGCGGAACAGGCGCAGTGTGAAAACGGCGCCGCTGCCCAGGTAGAGCAGTACCGCCGAGAGGAGCAACAGGGTGGTTTCCATGGGAGCAGATGATGACATATCGACAGGGTGATCGAAAGCTGCCTGTGGGCTACCGCGAGGGCGGCTCCATGAGCGGTGCGTCGTCCTCGTAGATGAGATCGGGCTCCGACGATGGCACCAGCTGTTCCATGAAATCGACCAGCGAGAGCCCCACGGTGCCGCGGAAGAAGCGGGCCATGGAGCGCTCCATCCAGATGCGGTCGGCGTAGAGCCAGACCCGGTAGGGCTGGTCGCCAATGCCGTCACCGTTCATGTCGAAGCCGGCATAGCGGTCCCAGTAGTTTCCCTTCCAGTGGTTGAGGCGGGTGGTGGGCGGAGCGCTGCCCATGACGTCGACGAAGTTGTCCAGGAAGCGGTTGTTGCGGATCAGATGGCCACCCTTTTCGCCGTAGAAGTAGGTGGCAATGTCGTTGTAGGTGAAGAGGTTGTTCTCGATGTGCAGGATGTTCTCGGGCTGCAGCGGGGAGGTTGCCAGCAATCCCACGGCACAGTGGGCGATCTCGTTGCCATCGATGTGGATGTCATAGCTCTCCTTGATCGAGATCCCAGAGCCGGTGAGCTTGCGCATGTGGGCGATGTAGTTGTCGCTCAGGGTGATGGCTTCCGAGTAGATGACGGTGACCCCGGTGAAATTGTGTTCCAGCCGGTTGCCGGTCACCTCGTTGTCGGGTGAATAGACGAACTCCATGCTGATGCGGCTGTGGCGGATGCGGTTGCCGACGATCCGGTTTTCCGCGGCGTTGGAGAACACTAGGTCCCGCGCGTGGGACACCTCGTTGTTCTCGATGAGGTTGCCATGGCTGTACCAGACGCGGATGGCATCGCCGCGAATGCTGATGTCGCGGTCGGTCAGTGAGCTGATCCGGTTGTTGCGGATGACGTTGTCGTTGGCGTTGCTCAGGTGAATGCCAAAGAGGCTCTCGTCGATGAGATTGTTCTCCACCGTTACCCTGTCGGCCTTGACCAGTATGCCGGCGTCCACGCTGTCGTGGGAGGTGCCAGAGTGGGTG
The DNA here is from genome assembly GCA_003972985.1 of Gammaproteobacteria bacterium. Taxonomy (GTDB): domain Bacteria; phylum Pseudomonadota; class Gammaproteobacteria; order Chromatiales; family Chromatiaceae; genus Thiolapillus. The sequence continues at coordinate 2,078 of QNZQ01000109.1, forward strand.
AGATGGAGCCCGCGAACCGTAGCGCCGTCGGCGAGGATGGAGAGCACCGTGCCTTCGCCCCCGGCGTCGATGGTCACCTCCCCCTCTCCCTCGATGGTGATGGGTTTGCGGATGACCACGGGGCCCGAATAGGTGCCGGGTTCCGGTCTGAGTGTACCGCCGGCCGGCGTCAGCTCCACGTAGAGCTGGAGTGGCGGCAGGGCAGGGGCGCTTGTCCAGGAGACGGCGAGCAGCAGGAAGAGAAGCAGGCGCATCGCCCAAGGGTGCGCAATGTGTCTTCAAGCGGCATTGATTGTTGTCAAAAAGCGTCCTGCCCGGCCGGCAACAGGTACACCCGGGTGGCGGCGTCCCTGCGATCGATGAGAAAGCGCACCTCGCAGTACTCGGTGATCTCGTCCACGGGCGTGGGATCGTCCGCGCAGCTGCAACCGGCGATGATGCCCTTGTAGAAGAGGCCCGCTATCACCTCGATGGCATCGGCTTCTTCGCGGCGGCCTAGCAGGATCACCTCGATGTCGTCACCGAGGGCGTGGCTGCTCCGGGTGAGCCCTTCCTGCAGAGGCAGTAAAGATGGATCGAGCGCGAGCACTTCACGCCGGAAGGTCGCCTCAAAACTGTCCCGTCCCCAGTGGAGCAGGCTCTCGGTCAGTCGGATCATGAAACGATGATGGCCCTTTTCCGGACAAAAGAAAACCCGGCGCCTGGCCGGGTTCCCTAAGGAACCTCTAAACAATTCATGGCACGGCATCTTGCGGCGCTAAATCGCCCATTTCTTCGTTGCGAATCTTCGCAATAGCTTGCTATTCCGTGCGATTCGCGCCTCGAACTGGACGATTTCTCACCGCAATCTGCTCACGCCAGAATTATTGAGAGGTTCCTAAGCGTTGAAGGACCGTGGATCAGCCGAAGTTGGAGGCCACGAAGTCCCAGTTCACGATGTTCCAGAAGTCCGCCACGTAGGCGGGACGGGCGTTGCGCTTGTCGATGTAGTAGGCGTGCTCCCACACGTCGATGGTGAGCAGCGGGGTCTTGCCGTCCCGCATGGGATTGCCGGCGCCGGTGGTGTTGACGATCTCCAGGGAGCCGTCGCTGTTCTTCACCAGCCAGGTCCAGCCGCAGCCGAAGTTGGTGGCGGCAGAGGTGGAGAACTTCTCCTTGAAATCCTCGAAGGATCCGAAGGCGCTGTTGATGGCATCGGCCAGGGCGCCACCGGGTTCGCCGCCGGCATTGGGCGCCATGCAGTTGAAGTAGAAGGTGTGGTTCCAGACCTGGGCACCGTTGTTGAAGATGCCGCCTTCCGACTTCATCACGATCTCTTCCAGGCTGGCGTTCTCGAATTCGGTGCCGGGAATGAGGTTGTTCAGGTTGGTCACGTAAGTGGCGTGGTGCTTGTCGTGGTGGAACTCCAGGGTCTCGGCAGAGATGTAGGGCTCCAGGGCGTCCTTGGCGTAGGGCAGATCGGGAAGTTCATGAGTCATGGAATGTCTCCTCTCTATTCTTGAGTAAATTACTTGGTATTATGTGGGCGCAAAGGTTATTCCGAAACGAAGCAAAATGCAATAATCTGTACGATGAAAAAGGGAGAAAGCAATTTTGACCCGGTGACCCTGGGGCTCTTTTCCAGCCGCCTGGAAGCGGTCTGCGACGAAATGGGGGCCATCCTGCGCAATGCGGCCTTCTCCCCCAATATCCGGGACCGGCTGGACTTCTCCTGCGCCATCTTCGATGCCCGGGGCGAACTCTGTGCCCAGGCGGCGCATATCCCGGTGCACCTGGGCAGCATGGCCTACGCCATGAGCGGCATCGTGGCGCGCATGGCTTGGTTGCCCGGTGACCAGGTGATCCTCAACGATCCCTTTCTCGGCGGCACCCATCTGCCCGATGTCACACTCATCGCACCGGTGTTCGTGGGCGGCGAACTGCTCGGTTTCGTGGCCAACCGCGCACATCACGCCGATATCGGTGCCAGCACACCGGGATCCATGCCGGTTTCCGCTTCGCTGGAAGAGGAGGGTCTGGTGATAGAACCGGTGCACCTAGTACGGGGCGGAAAGCGCGAAGAGGCGATCTGGCACTGGATCCTCAATACCACTGCTGACCGGCGGGTGGCCGAGGGTGATCTCTCCGCGCAACTCAGCGCCAATCTCGCCGGAATGGAGCGGCTTGCTGGGCTGATCGGCGAACAGGGAAGTGCCCGGTTCCGGGCGGGGCTGAAGGCGCTCAACGACTATGGCGAACGGCTGGCGGCCTCGGTGCTGGAGGCCCTGCCGGATGGCGAGTACCTCTTCAGCGACCGTCTCGACGATGATGGGCAGGGACACGAGGGCATTCCCATACGTGTTCGCGTGTGCATCGACCACCAGCGGGTGGAAGTGGATTTCTCCGGCACCGCGGACCAGGTGGCCGGGAATGTCAACTGCCCGCTGTCGGTGGCGGCCGCCGGCGTCTACTACGTCTTCCGTTGCCTCATGCCGCCCCAGACCCCGGCCTGCGCGGGCACCTTCCGCCGCATCACGCTGAAGGCACCGGAAGGCTGCCTGGTCAATGCCCGCTTCCCGGCCGCCGTGGCCGCCGGCAACGTGGAGACCAGTACGCGGGTGGTGGACGTGGTGATGGGGGCGCTGGCCCAGGCCGTTCCCGAGCGCATGGCTGCAGCCAGCCATGGCAGCATGAACAACCTGGCCATGGGATCTTCCGGAGCAGCATCGCGCTGGGACTATTACGAAACCATGGGCGGGGGCATGGGCGCCAGTTACCGTAGCGACGGACTCAGCGGCGTGCAGACCCACATGACCAACACATTGAACACTCCGGTGGAAGTGCTGGAACGACAGTACCCCGTGCGGGTGCGGCGCTATGCTTTGCGGCGCGGCTCTGGTGGGAGCGGTCTGCACCGGGGAGGTGACGGGCTGGTGAGGGAATTCGAATTTCTCGAGGATGCCGAAATCACCCTGCTCACCGAGCGGCGGCGCCACGCCCCCTGGGGGCTGGCAGGCGGGGAGGCCGGGGCACGCGGTATCAACCGGCTGAACGGCGAGCTGCTGCCCTCCAAGTGCCATCGTCATGTCAGAACCGGCGACCGACTTGTGATCGAGACGCCAGGCGGCGGTGGTTACGGCCCGTGTTCCCGGACGGAAGAAACCGGCAACCGGGAGGTGAGCTGATCCATGTGCGGCATCTGTGGCGAGCTGAGATTCGACGGCCGGCCGGCCGACCTGGCGGCTATCGCGCGCATGACCGAGCGGCTGCGCCCGCGCGGTCCCGACCACGGTGGCAGCTACAGTGACGGCGTACTGGGTTTCGGCCACCGCCGGCTATCCATCATCGACCTCTCCGCGCGCTCCAACCAGCCGCTGGTGGACCAGGAACTGGGCCTTGCGCTGGTCTTCAACGGTACCATCTACAACTACCCGGAACTGCGTGCCCAGCTCAGGCAGAAGGGTTACCACTTCTTTTCCGACGGTGATTCGGAGGTCATCCTGAAGGCCTACCGGGAGTGGGGTGAGGAGGCACCGGCCCGCTTCCACGGCATGTTTGCCTTCGCCGTCTGGGACATGCGCAACCGCTCCCTGTTCATGGCGCGGGACCGCTTCGGCATCAAGCCCTTCTACTGGAGCCGCGACGGCGAGCGCTTCCGTTTTGCATCCAGTGTGCAGTCACTGCTGGCCGGCGGTGAGGTGAATACATCCCTGGATCCCGCGGCCCTCCATTTCCAGTTCACCCTGCACGGTGTGGTGCCGGCGCCGCGTACCGTGCTCGAGGGGGTACGCAAACTCGAACCCGCCCACTGGCTGCGCATCGATGCGCAAGGCAACGAACAGAAAGGCGCTTACTGGCAGCTCGAAGCCACCCGCACCGATGCGCCACGCAGCGAGGAGGAGTGGGTCGAGGCCACCCATGAACTGCTGCGCAAGGCGGTGCGCCGGCGCAACGAAATAGCAGACGTGCCCGTGGGCGTGCTGCTCTCCGGCGGGCTCGACTCCAGCCTGCTGGTGGCGCTCCTGGCGGAACTGGGCAAAGAGAACCTGCACACTTTCACCATCGGTTTCGAGGACCAGCCGGAGGAGGTGGGCAACGAATTCGAGTATTCGGACCAGGTGGTGGAGCGCTACCAGCCCCTGCACCACAAGTTTCTGGTGCCCAATGACGAGGTGCTGCGGCGCCTGCCCAAAGCGGTGGACGCCATGGCCGAACCCATGTTCGGGCAGGATGCGGTGGCCTTCTACCTGCTTGCCGAGCAGGTCTCGAGGGAGATCAAGGTGGTGCAGTCGGGCCAGGGAGCCGACGAGGTCTTCGGTGGGTATTTCTGGTATCCGCGCATCATGGAGGACACCGAGGGCAGCTGTGCGGACCGCCTGCGCCGCTATTACTTCGACCGGGACCACGACGAGTTCCTGCGCATGGTCACCGCCGATTTCCGCGGGCCCGACTATACCGGTGAGTTCGTGGCACGGAAACTGGCCGAGCCCGGCGCGGAGGAGTGCATCGATGCGGTATTGCGCCTGGACGTGACCACCTTCATCGTCGACGACCCGGTGAAGCGGGTGGACAACATGACCATGGCCTGGGGGCTGGAAGCACGGGTGCCCTTCCTCGATCACGAACTAGTGGAACTGGCTGCGTGCTGTCCGCCGGAGATCAAGTTCCGCTCAGGCGGCAAGCACCTCCTGAAGGCGGTGGCCCGTGGGCTGGTCCCGGACGCGGTCATCGACCGTCCCAAGGGTTACTTCCCCATGCCGGCACTCAAGTACGTGCGTGGCGAGTTCCTGGAGTTCATGCGCGACATCCTCGATTCCCGGGCCTGCAGGGAGAGGGGGGTCTATGAGCGGAAATACATCGAGATGCTGCTGGCTGCTCCTGAAATGCACCACACCCGCATCCAGGGCAGCAAGCTTTGGCAGCTCGCGTTGCTGGAGTACTGGCTTCAACGCAATGTTGATGGAACCCGCTGACTGTTGTTTTTTTGCAGCACTCCAGCATGAAGCTCGGGTCGCATCGGTGCATAAGGTTGATATGGTAGAGAGTTGGAAGTGAAGTGGCGGCTGTGGTGAAAATACAAATTTGCAAGAAAATATATGAAAGGGTTTGTGTTTCAGGTCAAATATTGGCTATAATTTGCGCCTAGAGGTCTGCGTTTCCGTGTTTTGGTGGGTGAAATGCTGGCGTTTTAAGGAATTTACGGTGCAGCATTTCCCGTGCTGAGTTGATTCAAGAATTTAATGAAATTTAGTGGTTTACCTAGGAGATAGTTGATGAAAAAATGCAACAAGAAGATGATTCCTCTGGCCGTGGCCGTGGCCGTGGCCATGGCGCTGGGGAGCGGTGCAGCCATGGCTGGTTCGAAGGGTTATGCTGCCGATGCCACTGACGATGTGGTCATGAGCGGCGCCGGCGAGTGCTGGCAGTCTGTCGGTGGTCCCAAGATGCCTCCCATCGAGAAGTGTGGCGATGTAATGCCCATGGCCGAGGAAGCGCCTGCTCCTGTCGATGGTGACGACGACAACGACGGCGTGCCCAACAGCCGCGACAAGTGCCCCGGCACCCGCGCGGGTGCGACAGTGGATGCAGATGGCTGCGAGATCGTCGAGAACCTGACCATCAACCTGGTGGTCGAAGAGTTCGATTTCGACAGCGCCGTGCTCAAGCCCGAAATGAAGGAGGCGCTGCGCGAGTTTGCCGAGAAGGTCAAGGCCAGCCCGGGCCACGAGAAGATCACCATCATCGGTCACACCGACAGCATCGGTCCCGAAGAGTACAATATGAAGCTCTCCCTGCGTCGTGCAGCGGCTGCAGCCGAGTTCCTGCGTTCGCTCGGCATCGATGACATCACCACCGAAGGTCGTGGCGAGTCCGAGCCTATCGCGAGCAACAAGACGCGTGAGGGACGTGCACAGAACCGTCGTATCGAGATCACCACTCACTGACAGTGGCTCTCTGACACGCGACACGGCCCAAGTTGGCTGAAAAAGACCGGCGCTTCGGCGCCGGTCTTTTTGGTTCGAGAATATTTTTTACGTGGGGGGGTGCCTTCGCTGCCCGCCATGGAGAGCGAAGCGAAGGCGGGTAGTCCCCGGTAGCCGCGAGGCGACACGGGATACCCGACGTGCCGAAGGCGCCAAAGGGGATCCCAAGGGAGCATCCGAACGCGGTGTCCAGTCATATGGGAGGCCGGTGTGT
>QNZQ01000227.1 GCA_003972985.1 Gammaproteobacteria bacterium
GTTGTCGAAGATCGAGTCGATTTTGGGGACTCGGATGCCCCAAAATCTTTCACGAGATCGAAGACTCGCTTGCCAGGGACTGAAATTCCAGCTGTTTCGGTTTACACTCTGTATTCATAGGCCTCTTTCTCTTGTTGCCGGTAAGTGTTTGGTTGCCCTTGCTTTATGCAACAAAAAGAGGCCTATTTCTAGAGGGGTGGTGAGAAATCCGGGCTAGGGGACGCCATCTACAAAGCCGCGCTTTCGCCGCGGCTTTTTCTTTGCCTGGTATCCGGGGTCGGTCCATTTCCCCCTTTGCATGGATGGTATAATTCAAGGATCTTCAGGCGCCAGTTCTCAAACTCTAAGGAATTTCCATGGACAAGATCACCTGTTTCAAGGCCTACGACGTGCGGGGCCGCATACCCGACCAGCTCAACGAAGAGATCGTCTATCGCATCGGGCGTGCCTACGCCGCCTTTCTCAAGCCGAAGACGGTGGTGGTTGGCGAGGATATCCGTCTTTCCAGTCCCAAGCTGCGTGAGGCGCTGGTGGAGGGACTCACCGACAGTGGTGTGGATGTGAAGCTGCTGGGGCTGTGCGGTACCGAATGTATCTATTTTGCCACCGATCATTATGGTTACGACGGCGGCATCATGGTAACGGCGAGCCACAATCCCATGGACTACAACGGCCTCAAGTTCGTGCGTGAAGGTTCGCGCCCCATCAGTGGCGACACGGGCCTCCAGGAGATCCGTGAACTGGCAGAGAAGAACGAGTTTCCCGATGCCGAAAAGGGCAGCGTGGAGACCATCGACTGGAAGGACGATTACATCCAGGCGCTGCTCGGCTACGTGGATCGGGACAAGCTCAAGCCGCTGAAGCTGGTGGTGAACGCCGGTAACGGTGGTGCGGGCGAGATCATCGACCTGCTGGAGCCGCATCTGCCCTTCGAATTCGTCAAGATCAACCACGAGCCGGACGGCACCTTTCCCAACGGGATTCCCAACCCCCTGTTGCCGGAGAACCGCAGTGCCACCGCCGATGCGGTGCTGGAACACAAGGCCGACATGGGTATCGCCTGGGACGGTGACTACGATCGCTGTTTCCTCTTCGACGAGACAGGTCGTTTCATCGAGGGTTACTACATCGTCGGACTGCTGGCCGAAGTGTTCCTGCGCAAGCACCCGGGTTCCAAGATCATCCACGATCCACGGCTGATATGGAACACCATCGACATCGTCACCTCGCTGGGTGGTATTCCCATCCAGACCAAGTCGGGCCATGCCTTCATCAAGGAACGCATGCGCGAGGAGGATGCGATCTACGGCGGCGAGATGAGCGCCCACCACTACTTCCGCGACTTCGCCTACTGCGATAGTGGCCAGATTCCCTGGCTGCTGGTGGCCGAACTCATGAGCGTATCCGGCCGCAGCCTCAGCAGCATGCTGGACGAGCGCATCGCCAAGTTTCCTTCCAGTGGCGAGATCAACTTTAAGGTGAAGGATGCCGCACAGGCACTCGAGGCGGTGGAAGAGAAGTACAAGCCGTTGGCGAAGAATGTGGACTACACCGATGGTGTCTCCTTCGAGTTCGACAACTGGCGCTTCAACCTGCGCGCTTCCAATACCGAGCCGGTGATTCGCCTCAACCTCGAGAGCCGGGGTGATCAGGAGTTGATGGAGCGCAAGACGAAGGAAGTGAGCGAGTTGCTGTCCGCCTTCACCTGATATCGATGAGTTCGGATTCGGACAGGCCTGTTCTATACCTGCACATCGGGGTCAACAAGACAGGCACTTCGTTCATACAGCATGTTCTGAATGCCAACCATCGTCGTCTGGCAAAGGCAGGTTTGCTGTACCCGAGGACAGGGTGCCTGGGTGATGCTCACTATGCATTGAGCCAGGCGCTGGATTTTGCGCCCATGCCCCCCATCAACGCTTCCATCGACGATGTTGCGCTGCAAAAGATGAGGGAATCTCTGCGCGCAGAAATTCAGCGATGGAAGCCGCATTCCGTCGTCCTGAGCTCGGAAATGTTCGTCGTCCCCAGGCAGGTGGAACTTGTACGAAGCTTCCTGGAGGAGTACGACTGCCGTATCCTGGTTTACCTGCGTCGCCACGACGGCTGGTGGGAATCTGTGTACGCGCAGGCAGTGAAGACGGTGCGCAAGCCCCCATGGGAGGTGGGATTCGAAGGTTTTTACAGGCATCATTCCAAAAGGCCCAATTACGGGAACTACCTCGCGCTCCTGCAGCGTTGGGCGAAGGTATTCGGTCGGGAAAACATCATCGTGCGTCCTTATGAACGCCAGCAGAATCAACCGGGGCTAATCCATGATTTCTTCAAGGCGATCGGACAAGCGGATCTCCTGGAACTGCTCGAAGAGGAGAACGAGAAAGTCAATCTGTCACCATCACCGCTGGCCATCTACCTAATCGATATCTATCAGCGCTGTGATCTCAAGGATTCGACCGTAAGGAAACTCGTCAAGAACATTCTCAAGTCCCACCCTGCAAAGGGCAGACAACATCTGCTGTCACCAACCCTTCGCAGGAAACTGGTAATGGAGAAAATGGATGATTACGCATTGATTGCGCGCGAATTCATGGGGCGAAAGGATGGCCGCCTGTTTTTCGATCCCTTGCCGGATCCGGATGAGCCATGGGAGGCACCCCGCTATCCAGACGGGATCCAGCTCGTCGAAGAGACTGTAAGGGCGCTCTAGTCCGCTATTCACTTCAGAACGTTAAGGCGCCGCCTTGTATCCCATCTCCTCAAGTCATCCCAGGCGTGCGAGACAGCTCGACCCGTTGGTTAGCGGCAGTTGTGGCGAATTGTGAGTCGTAGAGCCAGTTTGTCGAGTGGCCGTCCTTGGTATTTCCTGCACATTCCGAAAACGGCAGGGACGACTTTCCGTGTGTTACTGGAAAACCAGTTCAACGTCGAAGAAATCTGCACAGCCTATGAATTTTACGGGTTGAAGCAGTATTCCGAAGCAGATCTGGAGCGGTTCAGACTGTATCGCGGACACTTTGGATACAACCTAGTGAACTACCTCCCTGTCGAACCCAGAGTTCTCACCATTCTGCGAAACCCGCTGGAGAGAGTGGTTTCCCATTTCGAACAGATCCGCAGGGACCCCGGGCATCCCTGGCATGGGGTACTGCATCAGCGCCGCATGGGCCTGAGGGAATACCTCCTCGATCCCCAGCTCAGTGTCGAGGTGACCAATACACAGGTGCGGCAATTGTCGCATCGGGCCAGCCAAGGACAGCTGGCCGGGATGCTGGCGAGGAGTGACTCACAGGAGGATTTCGCCCGACATTGGAGGGCGAATTCCGCGGTGCTGCCTCCGCCAGACGAGATGCTCGACGTGGCCCTTTCCAGGCTGGAAAAGATGGAGATTGTCGGCACTACCGATCGACTGGCGAAGGGGGTGGACATTGCACTTTGGAAACTGGGGGGGCGTCCACAACCGGAACTGCAGGCACTGAACGTGAATGCCCGCAGGTCGCGGCTTGAAGCGCTGCCGGAGGATCTGCTCGAGGTTATCCGGGAAAAGAATGATCTGGATACCCGGTTATATGAGAGAGCAGGGGAGTTGCTGGAGGAACAGCACCGAAAGATGATCCGGGCCCTCCTCGAAGAGAACTACAGGGAGGTTGCATGGAACGAGTCCTCCGCCGGCACTGGTGACGGTATTCTCCGGGTCGATTTTTCCCAGCCGCTGAGAGGAACGGGCTGGCACCAGAGGGAACTGCTGCCTGGTCGTGGGATGGTGCGTTGGACCGGACCGGGAACCTGCTCGGATATCGATGTCGCCCTGGATCCGCAGCGTAGCTACCGCATGAAGATGGTGGTGGTGGACGTGGTGGACGAAGCCTTGCTGCCTAGCCTGTCCGTGGAAATCAATGGGCAACCGGTGCCCCTGAAGCTGGTAGAGGAAGGGGATCTTCTTTGCCATGCGCGGATAGATGCCACTCTCCTGTCAGGGGATCGCCCATTTACGAGAATTGCATTGCACCTGTCCCACACCTTGCCCGAACCTGTGAACGAAAAGGGTGGTGCCGGTCCCGGCTTGGTGCGGCAAGTGGGCATCGCCGTATTGCGTTTCGAGTTCATTCCGGAAGAGTGAATCAGCCAAGCATCTGGACCAGCTTTCGTACACCTTCCACCCGATCTTCCGGTTCTGCAAGATCGGCATGAAAACGCAGTCGTTCGCTGCCATCTAGCTGGAATTCCTTCGGGCGTGTCTGGATCAGCTGAATCAGGCGTGCGGGATCGATATTGGGCTGCTCTTCGAAGTGGATGCGACCACCCTCGGGGCCTGCCTCGATCTTGCGGATTCCCAGCGGCTCCACTTCCAGCTTGAGTTCGGTGATGTCGAACAGGTACTTCGCCTGGTCGGGCAGCAGGCCGAAGCGATCGATCATCTCCACCTTGAGCTCGCGCAGCTCCTCGCGGCTGGCGGCCGAGGCGATCCGCTTGTACTGGATCAGGCGGATGTGCACGTCGGGTAGGTAGTCCTCGGGCAGCAGGGCGGGCAGGTGCAGGTCGATCTCGGTGCCATGATCCAGGGGACGGTCCAGTTCCGGCTGTTTTCCCTCCCTGATGGCGCGCACGGCACGTTCCAGCATCTGGGTGTAGAGGGTGAAGCCCACTTCGTGGATCTGGCCGCTCTGGTCTTCTCCCAGCAGTTCACCGGCGCCACGGATCTCCAGGTCATGGGTGGCCAGGGTGAAGCCGGCGCCCAGGTCTTCCAATGCCTCCAGGGCTTCCAGGCGCTTGAGCGCGTCCTTTGTCATGGAACGCGGAGGCGGAGTGATGAGATAGGCGTAGGCGCGGTGGTGCGAGCGGCCCACGCGGCCGCGCAGCTGGTGGAGCTGGGCCAGCCCCAGCTTGTCGGCGCGGTTGATGACGATGGTGTTGGCGCTGGGCACGTCGATGCCGCTCTCGATGATGGTGGTGGCCACCAGGATGTTGAAACGCTGGTGGTAGAAGTCGCGCATGATGCGCTCCAGTTCGCGCTCGCGCATCTGCCCGTGGACGAACTCCACCCGCGCGCCGGGCACCAGGTCGCGGATGGTGTCGGCCATCTTCTCAATGCTGCTCACCTCGTTGTGCAGCACGTACACCTGGTCGCCGCGTGCCAGCTCGCGCTGAACCGCCTCGCGCACCAGCACGTCGTTCCACTGGTGGACGAAGGTCTTGATGGGGTGGCGGCGCGCCGGCGGGGTGGCGATGATGGAGAGATCGCGCATGCCGGCCATGGCCATGTTGAGGGTGCGCGGGATGGGCGTGGCGGTGAGGGTGAGAATGTCCACCTCGGCACGCAGGGCCTTGAGCCGCTCCTTGTGGCGCACGCCGAAGCGGTGTTCCTCGTCCACGATCACCAGCCCCAGGTCCTTGAATTTCACCTGCTCGCTGAGCAGTTTGTGGGTGCCCACCACGATGTCCACGGTGCCTTCGGCCAGCCCCTTCAGGGTGGCTGCCGTCTCCTTGCTGTTGCTGAAGCGCGAGAGCGAGGCGACCTTCACCGGCCAGTCGGCGAAGCGGTCGGCAAAGTTGTCGTAGTGCTGCTGGGCCAGCAGGGTGGTGGGCACCAGCACCGCCACCTGCTTGCCGCCAGCAGTGGCGAGGAAGGCGGCGCGCATGGCCACCTCGGTCTTACCGAAGCCCACGTCGCCGCACACCACCCGGTCCATGGGCTGGGGGGCGGTCATGTCGCCGATCACATCGTCGATGGCTGCCTGCTGGTCGGGGGTCTCCTCGAACTCGAACTCGGCGGCGAACTGGCGGTAGTCGTCGCCCGGCGGCGGAAAGGCGAACCCCTGGCGGGCGGCGCGGCGCGCGTGGATCTCCAGCAGTTCGGCGGCGGCATCGCGCACCTTCTGCGCTGCACGCTTCCTGGCCTTCTCCCACTGGTCGCTGCCCAGGCGGTGCAGGGGAGCGGTCTCCTCGGCGCCGCCGGTGTAGCGGCTGATGAGATTAAGGGAAGAGACCGGCACGTAGAGCTTGTCACCACGGTCGTACTCGATGGTGAGGAATTCCTGTGCCATGCCGCCCACGTCCAGGCTCTGCAGGCCCAGGTAGCGGCCCACGCCGTGTTCCTCGTGGACCACCGGTGCGCCTTCCTGCAACTCGGCCAGGTTGCGCACCACCTGGTCGGCGTCGCCGGCCCTGCGGCGCTTGCGTTCCTGGCGTACCCGCTCGCCCAGCAGCAGGCTCTCGGGTATCAGGGCGAGGGGGGGGTCTTCCAGCCACAGGCCCTGTTCGATGGGGGCTGCGGTGATGGAGAGGCGCTGTTCCTGTTCGAGGAAACCGGGCCAGCTCTCCACCGGCCTGGGTGCAAGGCCGAACCCGGCCAGGGTCTCCACGAGATGTTCCCGGCGGCCCGGGCTGTCGGCAAGGAAGAGCACCCTGCCTTCGAAGCCGTCGAGAAAATCCTCCAGCAGGCCCGCCGGTCGCGCGGCGCGGGCCTGGATACCCAGGGGCGGCAGGGGGCGGGTGGCAAAATCGATGGCGGCCCGGTAGCCCTTGGGGCGTTCTTCGCTGCGGCCCCTGCGCCAGGTGACACCGGCGAACGAGTTGAGGCGGCTGGCCAGTTCATCGTCACGAAGATAGAGATCGGCCGGTGGCAGCAGGGGACGTTCGATATCGTGGCGGCGCTCCTCGTAGCGTTCGCTCACCTGCCCGAAGAACTGCTCCGCCTCTTCGCGCACCCCTTCACCCTGGATCACCAGGGTGTCCTCGGCCAGGTACTCGAAGAGGGTGGCCGTGTTTTCATGGAACAGCGGCAGGTAGTACTCGATCCCCCCCGGCAGTCGCCCCTCGCTCACCTCCCGGTAGATGAGGCTGGCCTGGGGGTCCCCTTCGAAGCGGTTGCGCCAGTTGCGCCGGAAGCGGGTGACGGCTTCCTCGTCGATGGGAAACTCCCGCGCCGGAAGCAGGCGGATGGCCTCTACCTTCTCGACGGTACGCTGGGTCTCGGGATCGAAGGTGCGGATGCTGTCGATCTCGTCGTCGAAGAGGTCGATGCGGTAGGGTACCTCGCTGCCCATGGGATAGAGGTCGAGCAGCGAACCGCGCACGGCGAACTCCCCGTGTCCCATCACCTGGGAGACGCACTGGTAGCCGGCGCGTTCCAGCCGCTGGCGGAAGGAGTCGATCTCCAGCCGTTGCCCTGTCTCCAGGATCAGGGCGTGAAGTTCCAGGTAGCCCGGTGGCAGGATGCGCTGTTGCAGGGTGGCCGCCGGTACCACCAGAACGCCGCGGCGTGCCTCCTGCAGGCGGTGCAGGGTAAGCAGCCGCTCGGAGACCAGCTCCGGCAGGGGTGAGAAGACGTCGTAGGGAAGGGTTTCCCAGTCCGGGAAATGGAGAATGGGCAGGTCGCTGCCCTGCAGGAACAGGTTCAGCTCCTGCTGCAGCCGACGCGCCTGCTGCAGGTCGCGGGTGACGGCCACCACCAGCCCGGGCCATGCCTTCGCGGCACTGGCGATGGCCAGCCCCGGGGTGGCGCCCGGGCAACGGCCCCACTGCAGGCGTTCGCCCGCCTTCCCCGGCAGGGGCGGCTCAAAGGGGGAAGCGTTTTTCTCGATTACGGGGCTCATGGAAGGGCGGCGCGTATTGTGCCACAGAAAAGACAGGGGAGGGCCCCCGGGGTTCCCCGTACGGAGTGAAAGCGCGGGAGCGCTACCTGTCCGGACGCATGAGCCAGATGAGCGCGCCGGCACCGATGCCAACCAGCACGAAGGTGAGGAGTGCATTGAGCAGGCCATGGCCCTGGTTCACCAGCGCCGCCACGGCCCCGTAGAAGAAGATCACCAGGGCGAACAGGAGCAGGATTATGACGAACGTCTTTTTCATGCTGTTGGCGTAAATTGACTACCGGGTTTGTGTTAGTGTAACAAGTCTTTGACGAGGTTTTCAGGTTGCCTGTGCCGCTGGATTTGTTCAGGAATTTCCGAGCGCGGATTCAACTCGCTAGTGCAACGGGTGGTTTGATCCCGAAGAATACCTGATTGGGTGTCTTGTACCCCAGGCATTTTCGAGGGCGATCAGGGCCACGTCATCTAATCCGATAACCCACTGACAAACCTGCACTATTAGATAATTGCTGGACGTCCACTTCAGATCATGCTTGAATTCAATCACCATGATCGAAGTGGATTTACCATGATCCCTGCCGCTGTCCGATGTCATCGTG
>QNZQ01000158.1 GCA_003972985.1 Gammaproteobacteria bacterium
CCTTGCGACGTTTTACTGCTGGAAATTCAAAGGATTCTTGGGTACAGTCTGTCACAGGCAAAACCTCCCGAATGTTCATCGTAAGCAACTGAATTATAACGGATTAAAGAGGTTTTGCCTTTCTTTTTGGTGAAATATTCGGGCTAGGTGACTTCTACGTGGAGCTGAAGGTGATGACGCCGCCGGCGGAGAATGCCGAGCAGCGCGCCTTCTACGAAGAGATGCGGGAAAAGTTCAGCTACAACCCGCGCCGTGCACTGGGGGTGTAAGCCATGAATCAGATGAAGGAGAAGATACTCAGCGGCATGCTGATGGACGAGGAGTGCAGCCTCACCCTGGCCGAACTGAGCCGCGCCTGCGCCATGCACGCCGAATGGGTGATGGAGCTGGTGGAAGAAGGAATCATCGAGCCCTATGGACGGGATCTGTCGCAGTGGCGTTTCACGCCCCAGGCGCTCTACCGGGCACGCACGGTACGCAACCTGCAGCGTGACCTGGGAGTCAACCTCTCCGGCGCGGCCCTGGCGCTGGAACTCCTAGAAGAGATCGAGGCCCTGCGGGCGCGGCTGCGCCGCTTCGAGCCGGGCTGCTGATGGACCCTGCCCTCTGGCAGCAGCACGCGCTGGCCAACCGCCTCCAGTCGCTGCTGCTGCTGCTGCTGGCACTGATGGCAGGATTCACAGCGCTGGTGGGCTGGTTGTTGTGGGGGCCGGATGGCCTGGTCGCGGTACTGGTCAGCGTTTCCATGCTGCTGTTGCTCAATCCCGCCCTGAGCCCGCGGCTGCTGATGCGCATGTACGGCGCCCAGCGCCTCACCCGGGAACAGGCGCCCCGGCTGGTGGCCGTGGTGGAGGCCCTCTCCCGTAGGGCGGGCCTGCCACGTACGCCGGAGCTCTACTACATTCCCAGCAATCTCATCAACGCCTTTTCCGCCGGACGGCAGGATGACGCGGTGATCCCCGTCTCCGATGGCCTGCTCAAGGTGCTCGACGAGCGGGAACTGGCGGCGGTGCTGGCCCACGAGGTGAGCCACATCCGTTCCAACGATACCTGGGTGATGGGCGTGGCGGACCTCTTCTCCAGGCTCACCAGTGTGCTCTCCCTGTTCGGTCAGCTGCTGCTCCTCATCAACCTGCCGCTGCTGCTGCTCTCCAACGTCCACATCAACTGGCTGGCCATCCTCCTGCTGGTGGCGGCGCCCACACTCAGCGCCCTGGCACAGCTCGGGCTGTCGCGCACGCGGGAGTACGACGCCGATCTCAACGCGGTGCGCCTCACCGGGGATCCGGATGCCCTGGCCAGTGCGCTGGTGAAGATCGACCGCTATTCCGGCGCCTTCCTGGAGCAGATCCTGTTTCCAGGACGGGGGCTTCCGGAGCCTTCCTGGCTGCGTACCCATCCGGCCGCCGAGGAGCGGGTGGCGCGGATCATGTCACTCAAGCCCGAAGTCGAGCCCCTTTTGCCGAAGGGGAGGCACAGCGGGGGTCCCGGAGCTTTCCCCGCCGTGCAGGGAAGCTCACCGCGCTGGCATCTCAACGGGCTCTGGTATTGATACAGGACCACGTCATTCAACTTGGGCGAAGCGGGTACCTGCTCGGAAAACCGCTATGAATACATCCATGACCGCTCACGGCATCCTGCCTCCCGCGGCACTCGCACATCCCTGTGCATCGTAAGCTCTGCGTCGGCATGACCTCCAGGGATGGAGGAAATGCTGGAAATGTCGGGAACATTTCCAGTGCCCTGCCTCCGAAGTTTTCCGATCAGGCACCCGCCCCGCTTTTTGGCAACTTGCAATGTTACAAGACGTCATCTTGGGTATACCGGCAGTGTTTCCGCGCTCTTGAAAACCGTCGTACCGTCCCTATGTGGTTGGTGTGAAAGACAAGAGCAGAAGCAACCAGTTAAGGAGGTGCAACAAGATGTTTGGAATCCCAGGTTTTGAAGGCAGTCTCTTCGACGACCTGCTGCGAATCCAGCGGCAGATGGAGAGCGTATTCGGCAGCCCGTTGACCGCCGGCATCCGTTCCATGGGCGTGGCGGCCTTCCCGCCTGTCAACGTGGGCACCACTCCCGAGGAGATCGATGTCTATCTCTTCGCCCCCGGTGTGGATCCCACCTCGCTGGACATCAACATCCAGAACAACGTGCTCACCGTTTCCGGTGAGCGGCGCATCATTCGCGAGGAGGGCGCCAGCTACTACCGCAAGGAGCGGTTCGACGGGGAATTCCGTCGCGTGCTGACCCTGCCCGAGGACGTCGATCCCGATCGCGTGGATGCGACTTATAAGGATGGCGTTCTGCATATCCGCATCGAACGCAAGGAGTCCAGCAAACCCAGGCAGATCAAGGTCAACTGAGGCAGGAGGTGAGCGTAATGAGTGACAAGACTGAACTGACCAAAAAGGAAACCACCGAGGTGCAGCCTGCCACCGAGCAGACTGTCCAGGAGCAGATCATCCGGCCGCTGGTCGATATCTTCGAGGACGAGTCGGGCATCACCGTGCATGCCGACATGCCCGGAGTCTCCAAGGAGCGGCTGAACGTCAAGGTGGAAGGGGATACCCTTACCATCGACGGCATCGCGGAGATTCCCATGCCGGAGAAGATGGAGCCGCTCTATGCGGACGTGCGGGCAACCCACTATCAGCGCAGCTTCACCCTGAGTCCCGAGATGGACGTGGACAAGGTGGAAGCCACGCTGAAGGATGGGGTGCTGACCCTGCGCATTCCCAAGCGCGAGGAGCACAAACCGAAGAAGATCGAGGTGAAGGTGGGCTGATCAGAACTGCTTGCCTCATAAGGGCGTTGCCGCCGGTTGAACCGGCAACAACGCCCTTTTTCATGGGATCAAGGCTACGTCACCTATATTGGGGCAGGGCGGGTACCTGCTCGGAAAACCGCCATGAATACATCCATGTAGGCTCTACGTCGGCATCCCTGCCTCCGAAGTTTTCCGATCAGGTACCCGCCCCGCTTTTCAAGAGCTTACGCCACTACATGATGTCGTCCTGTTCATGGGGCGGATTCCTCTCCCACCTGCGGTAGAATGGCCGCAACTCCCGCTGCCGAGCCGATCATGACCGACACCCTTGCCCTCACCCGACCTGACGACTGGCACCTGCACCTGCGAGACGGCGAGGTCCTGGCCCATACCGTTGCGCACAGCGCCAGGCGCTTCGCCCGTGCCATCGTCATGCCCAACCTCAGGCCTCCCGTGGTGAACACGGAACAGGCACGTGAATACCGTGACAGGATCCTCGCAGCGGTGCCGGAAGGGCAGCGTTTCGAGCCGCTGATGACCCTCTACCTCACCGACAATACGCCGGTGGAAGAGATCAGGAAGGCGAGGGCGTCGGGCTTCGTGCACGCGGTGAAATACTATCCCGCAGGGGCCACCACCAACTCCGATTCCGGTGTCACCGACCTGCGCAGGACCTACCGGGTACTCGAAGCCATGGCCAGGGAAGGGCTCCCTTTGCTCATGCACGGTGAGGTGACCGACCCGCAGGTGGATGTCTTCGACCGGGAGGCGGTCTTCATCGACCGCGTGCTGCTGCCCCTGCTGCACGACATCCCTGGGCTGAGGGTGGTCTTCGAGCACATCACCACCCGGGATGCCGCCGCGCTGGTGGCCGAAACCGCCCAGAACCTGGCGGCCACCATCACGCCCCAGCACCTGTTGATGAACCGCAACGCCATCTTCCGGGGCGGCATTCGCCCGCACAACTACTGCCTGCCGGTGCTCAAGCGCGAGGAGCATCGCCGCGCACTGGTGGCCGCGGCAACCAGCGGCGACCCGCGTTTCTTCCTGGGAACGGACAGCGCACCCCATGCCCGGGACCAGAAGGAGAGCAGCTGCGGTTGCGCCGGCATGTTCAGTGCCCATGCGGCCATCGAACTCTATGCGCAGCTGTTCGAAGCGGAGAACGCCCTGGACAGACTGGAGGCCTTTGCCGCCTTTCACGGGCCGGATTTCTATAGACTGCCGCGCAACCGCGAACGGATCACCCTGGTCCGCAAATCCTGGCAGGTGCCGGAAGAATACCCCTTCGGTGAGTCCACGCTGGTGCCCATGCTGGCGGGGGAAACACTCTCCTGGCAGATCGAAGCGGGATGAGCGAAAAGAATCCCGTGGATCCCCTGCTGCGCACGCTGCGCCTCCTGGTGTGGACGGTGGCGGCGCTTATCTTCTTCAACTGGGTCTGGCCCTTCCTGCAGGGCTGGATCCTGGCGATCACGGCAGAACCGCGCGCGGTGACGCCCCGGGGTGAGCTCACCCAGACGGAGCAGACCAATATCGCCATCTTCCGCCAGGCGAGTCCTTCCGTGGTCTACATCACCACCACCGAGGACCGCATCAACCTGTGGACGCGCGATATCACGCGCATTCCCAAGGGGACCGGGTCGGGGTTCATCTGGGACGGGCACGGCCACATCGTCACCAACTTTCACGTGATCAAGGGGGCCTCCGCTGCCTATGTGCGGCTGCAGGATCAGAAGACCTACAAGGCGACGCTCGTGGGAGTGAGCCCGGAGCACGATCTGGCGGTACTGCGCATCCAGGCTTCGCTGAGCATCCTGCACCCGTTGTTGCCCATCGGGCGAAGCAGCGACCTGCAGGTGGGGCAGCTGGTGTACGCCATCGGTAACCCCTTTGGCCTGGACCATACCCTGACGACGGGCGTCATCTCGGCGTTGAACCGCACCATTCGCAGCGATGCCGGGCTCATCCACGACCTGATCCAGACCGACGCGGCCATCAACCCTGGCAATTCCGGAGGCCCCCTGCTCGACAGTGCGGGCCGGCTCATCGGGGTCAATACCGCCATTTTCAGCCCTTCCGGCGCCTATGCCGGCATCGGTTTCGCGGTGCCCGTGGACACGGTGAACCGCGTGGTTCCCCGGCTCATCGCCCTGGGAATCTATGAACGGCCTGCGCTGGGCGTGGTGGTGGACGACGCCATCAGCCGGCTGGTGACTTCCAGGCTGGGGGTGGATGGTGTGCTGGTGCTCCAGGTGGAACCCGGGTCCGCGGCGGCCAGGGCAGGAATCCGTGGCAGCCGGCTGGTGGGCGAGGGCGGTCTGTTGCCCGGTGATATCCTTCAGGCCATCGGATCCTACCGGATCGGTGACAGCAGGGAGCTGTTGAATGCGCTCGAGCACTTTGCCCCGGGAGAAAAGGTGACCCTTACCCTCCACCGGGACGGGCGCACGATGAAGGTGCCGGTGACCCTGGAGTAACCAACCGGCACCCTTCGTGGGCGGGGAGCTCAGCTGTTTGTCTCTTCCCGTGGCTCCAGGCACTCGCGGAAGATCCGCGTCATGCAGGTCTCGCAGATCGACTTGTCCAGGCGCTTGTAGATGGAGCTGATCGCCTGTGCCTTGGAGTCGAAGAAATGGGAGGCGCCGATCTCGCGGATGAAACCACCCTGTGCCATGAACTGCCAGACACGGCTCTTCATGCCCACGAAATAGAGCCCTCCGCCTGCCGCTTCGAGGTTGTGGGCTTCGTGCACCAGCATCTCGGCACCGGCCACGTCGATGAAGTTGACGCCGGACAGCTCCAGCAGGATGTGCTTGATACCTTGTTTCTCGGAGATCTTTGCCAGCTCGTTTTCGATGTGGTTGATGGAACCGAAGTAGATGGACATGTCCACGCGCAGAATACGCAGTTGTGGGCACTGGGGTACCGGCTTGGCATCAACGTTGATCCACTTGCCCTTGGGATTGGATCGGTCTGGCGCCAGGGTGACGATCTCCGGATGAGAGGTGCGGCTGAGAAAGATCACCAGCGACAGGATCACGCCGATGTAGATGGCGAACTCCAGCTCCAGGAACAGGGTAGCCAGAAAGGTGACCACCAGGATGCCGGTCTCCGAGGCGCTGGCGCGCACCAGGGTCCGGATCTGTCCGAACTCGATGAGATTCCAGGCCACCAGCAGGATGACGCCGCCCATGGCCGCTACCGGCAGGTAGGCCGTCAGTGGTGCTATGAGCAGCACGATGAGCATCAGCAGCAGGGCGGCGAAGATAGCCGACATGGGAGTCACCGCACCCGCTGCATAGTTGACGCCGGAGCGCGTGAAGGATCCGGATCCCGCATAGGCCGAGAAGAAACTGCCGAACATGTTGGACAGTCCCTGGCCGATGAACTCCTGGTTACTGTCGATGCGCTGATGTGACTTGGTGGCGATGGCCCTCGAGATGGAAACCGCCTCGATCAGAGCCAACAGGGCCACGGCAAACGCCTCGGGGGCCAGCTCCTGGATGGTGGCGAGTGACAGGTCCGGCCTGGAAGGCGGCGGAAGGTGTGAAGGAATGGCAGGCACTAGGGAGATGCCGTGTTGTTCGGCACCGATGAGCAATGCCACCAGTGAGCCGACGACGAGCGCGATGAGCAGGTGGGGCGACCTGGGAAAGATTTTTTTCACCAGTATGGCGGTGATCAGCGTGCTCAGGGCCACCACCAGCACGAAGTAATTGATATCGCCGATACTGTGGAAGACGTCCATCCAGGTATGCGCGAAGGATTCACCCCTGGGGGTGTGCACCCCCAGTACGTGCTTGATCTGGCTGGTGGCGATGAGAATGGCTGCACCGGCAGTGAACCCCACCACGACCGTATGCGAGACGAAATTGACCAGCGTGCCCAGGCGCGCGAGGCCAAAGCCGAATTCGTACGCGCCCGCCAGGAAGGTGAGCGTGAGCGCCAACTGGATGAACTCGGGTGATCCCGGTTCCGCATGCCGGCTGAGCGTGGTGAACACCACGATGGAGATGGCCGTGGTGGGTCCCGATATCAGGTGCCGCGAGGAGCCGAACAGTGCAGCGATGATGGGCGTGACCATGGCCGTGTAGAGGCCGTATTCCGGTGGAAGGCCGGCAATGGTTGCAAAGGCGATGCCCTGGGGCAGCACGATGATGGCCCCGGTCAGTCCCGCCATGAAATCCTTTTTCAGGGTTTCACGGTTGACCAGGGGCAACCAGCGCAGAAAGGGAAAGAAGATGGCCAGCCGGTTCGTCAGGTTGTTGTCCATGTCAGAAGATGAGATTCATCATGGTCAGGGATACCACGAGGAAGAGGATGGTCATGATGCCTCCCGCGCGCATGAAGTCCACCACCCGGTAGCCGCTAGGGCCCATGATGAGGGCATTCACCTGGTGGGTGGGGATGAGGAAGGAGTTGGAGGTGGAAATGGCCACGGTGAGCGCGAACAGGGCGGGATCGGCACCCACGCCAAGGGCGATGTTCACCGCCAGAGGCACCAGCAGAACCGTGGCACCCACGTTGGACATCACCAGCGTGAAGAAGGTGGCCAGCGCGGCGACAGCGGCCTGGATCACCCAGATCGGCATGTCGCCCACCACCGACAGGGTCTGCTCGGCGATCCACTTGGCCGTACCCGAGGTTTCCACCGCCAGGCCGAGGGGGATCAGAGAGGCGAGCAGGAACACTGTCTTCCAGGAGACCGCCTCGTAGGCCTCCTCAATCTTGAGTACCCCCGAGAGCACCATGCCCACGGCACCGGTGAGCAGCGCCACGGAGAGACGGATGTCGGTGAAGAGCACCATGGAGAGGGCAATGGAGAAGAAGACGATGGCCCAACCCAGTTTCTGAGGGCGCTCCTCCTCGTGGGGGAACTCGGTGGTGACCACCACGAAGTTGCGGTCCTTCTCCAGTCGGGCCAGCGCATCCCAGCGCGTGTGCACCACCAGGGTGTCTCCGGCCTGCAGCGGGATGTTGCGGATGTCCTCGCCTTCGCCCAGGGTCTTGCCACCACGGTGCAGGGCGATCATGGCGATACCGTAGGTCTTGCGCATCCAGACGTCGCGGGCGCTCTTGCCGATGAGGTTGGAGCCGGGCGGAATGACGATCTCGGCGATACCCGCCTTGGTGGCCGCCAGGTCCTCGGCGAAGGTGCGCAGGGAATCGCGCTTCCTCAAGCCGTACTTCTCCACGAAGTGATTGAGGTGTTCGGGCGAGGCGACGATGCCGAGCACCATGCCGGGCCCGAACTCACGCTGCCCGCCATGGAGAGCGAAGCGAAGGCGGGTAGTCCCCGGTAGCCGCGAGGCGACACGGGATACCCGACGTGCCGAAGGCGCCAAAGGGGATCCCAAGGGAGCATCCGAACGCGGCGTCCAGTCATATGGGAGACCGGTG
>QNZQ01000205.1 GCA_003972985.1 Gammaproteobacteria bacterium
TGGCGTGACGGATGCTTGTTTTCACCGACAGGCAACTGGAAATGACTGGTCACGCTGGACAATTCGGTGATTGGTTGCGCGAAAGTGCGGAATTTTGAGCTGGTTAGCGGCTTATTTGCTCATAGGGTGAATAAGGCGGGGTTAGATGATGTGGCCCTGGCTGCTCAGATTAACCCAGAAATATCACCAAGCCGATCAAAAACCCAGTGTTTATCTATTACGTTCAATGGTTTATGTTATTTTCCTCGCGAGGAACCATAACCGATGTATACGCTGAAGAAAGCAGGCCACAGCCAGAAGGAGATTGCGTGGCTGCTCAGCCACAGTCCCTCGGCGATCAGCCGGGAGTAGAGGACGGAGGAGATCGAAGGTTTGCCGTCCCGATCAGGCCCACAGACTGGCCCGGAACCGCAGGAAGGAGGGGGATCGAAGACGGATACCGGAAAAACGGATTCACCAGGCGGTACCTCTCCAAGGGAACCGACTGCAGCAAACTGACGGATACACAGGCCGAAAAGGTCATGGACAAGTAGAAACCGTGGGGTATATTGGTAGTAGATCTGTTCGCGACCTGGAGAAGTATCATGAGACGAATCGGTTTTCTCAGCGCCGGTGTGCTGCTCCTGCTGTTCTCCACAGCCTCCATCGCACAAGCCGACAACTCGACCACTCAGTTTCAGACCGGATCCTGGGCCGATGCAACCGGGTACTATTTTGCGGTCCGCTACCGCGGCAACAAAGTACCGGATATCCAGGTTCGGATTGTCGGCAGAGTGCTGGAGATCGTCATCGGCCAGGCGAGCGGCATGCCCGGTGGTTTCTTTGCGAACCGGATGAGCCAGAGCTACCCACTACCAATGGATGCCGATCCCTCGCGTATGCGTCGCCAAGAGCAGCCAGGCCTTGTGCTATTCAGAATTCCTCGCAGACAGGTCAGCTAGCCGCAACGCTGGTAGCAAAAGGGCTCCTCATCATACCGGCGTAAGCCGGAGAAGTGGTGCAAGGTAGTCCCGGCTGTTGCCAGAATGTCATTCCGGATAGCGCAGGATGTAGCCTTGCGATTGTTGCCGGGGAGGGGGCTGGCAGGTGTCTGCTGTAGGCGGGTGGGATCAGTACCGTTGTTTCGCATTTGATAGAATTCCCCCATGCTCCTGGATTACGATACGCTCGAGCGCTTGCGTCGCCAGCACCCCGCCTGGCGGTTGCTCCAGGCCGATCATGCGCCGTTGATCGCCTCGTTTCTCCACCAGGCCTTTGTCGCCTCGAATCAGCGCCAGCTGAGCCAGTCCCAGCTGGCCTCGAAGCTGGACGACCTGCTCTATCGGCTGCGTGAATCCCTGGGGGAGGGTGCTTTTCCCAGGCGGGCGGAACAGTATCTGGACGACTGGGCGCAGGATCAGAAGGGCTGGCTGCGCAAGTTCTATCCGCCGAACACCGACGAAGCCCATTTCGATCTCACGCCCTCCACCGAGAAGGCGCTTGTCTGGCTGGAGCAGTTAGGGGGGCGAAGTTTTGTCGGTACTGAATCCCGGCTGCTCATCCTGTTCGAGTTGTTGCGCCAGATGCTGGAAGGAAGTGAGACCGATCCCGAGGTGCGCATCCGCGAGCTGGAACGACGTCGGGACGAGCTCGATGCGGAGATCGAGCGTATCCGCAATGGTGAACTGGAGTTGCTCGACGACACGGCGCTTCGTGACCGTTTTCAGCAGTTCTCCCGCTCGGCCCGGGAGCTGCTGGCCGATTTCCGGGAAGTGGAGCAGAACTTCCGCGATCTCGATCGGAGCATCCGTGAAAAGATTGCGCTCTGGGAAGGCAGCAAGGGGGAGCTGCTCGAGCGGTTTTTCGGTGAGCACGATGCCATCGCCGATTCGGACCAGGGACGGAGCTTTCGCGCCTTCTGGGAATTTCTCATGTCACCGCGGCGACAGCAGGAGCTGGACAGCCTGCTGGAAGAGGTGATGGCATTGGAGGCGATCCAGGTCATGCACCCGGATGCCCGGCTGAAGCGGGTTCACTACGACTGGCTCGATGCGGGCGAGCAGACACAGCGCACGGTGGCGCGCCTTTCCCAGCAGCTGCGGCGTTTTCTCGATGAACAGGCCTGGCTGGAAAACCGGCGGATCATGGAGGTGCTGCACCGTCTCGAAGGCGATGCCCTGGCGGTACGGGAAAATGCGCCGACAGGTTCTTTTGCCGAACTGGAAGTGCCCGGGGCGTTCCTCGAATTGCCCATGGAGAAACCGCTTTTCCAGCCGCCTTTCAAGCCACATATCGACGATCACATCGAGTTGGGGGAGGGGGAATCCCTGGATGCCGGCGTGCTCTTCGATCAGCACTGGGTGGACAAGGCGCGCCTGGCGGCTCACCTGCGCCGCGCCCTCCAGACCCGCTCGCAGGTGACCCTCGGCGAGCTTCTCGAAAGCCAGCCGCTGGAACAGGGGCTGGCCGAACTGCTCGCCTGGCTGGAACTGGCCGCCGAAGCGGACCACACCCTGTTCGAGGAGAGCAGGCAGGAACGGATCAGCTGGCAGGACGAGGCAGGGCATTGGCGCAGCGCGACCTTGCCCCAGGTGATCTTCAACCGATGAACGACAAGGTGCAGCCCGATCCGCTCTCCCTGGTGCTCATTGCGCTCTACAAGGGGGTGGTCACGGCGGAAAGGGATCCCGGGTTGTGGCAGCAACTGCTCGAACTTCAGGCGCGGGTGCGCGATCACGTGCGGTTGCTGGGATTGGAGCTGATGCTCGACGAAGCGGAGGGCTATGCCTGGTTGCGCACCAGACCACCCCGGGAAGGCGAGCCGGAACTGCCGCGCTTGGTCACCCGGCGCCAGCTCTCTTTCCCCGTGAGCCTGTTGTTGGCCCTGCTGCGCAAGAAGCTGGCGGAGTGGGATGCGGCTGGCGGCGAGACCCGCCTGATCCTGCACCGGGACGATATTGTGGACCTGATGCGCCTGTTTCTCCCCTCCGGCAGCAACGAGGCCCGGCTGGTGAAACAGATCGATGCGCATATCAACAAGGTGGTGGAACTGGGCTTCCTGCGGCGCTTGCGCGGGCAGGAGAACCGTTACGAAGTGCAGCGCATTCTCAAGGCCTTCGTGGACGCCCAGTGGCTTTCCGATCTTCAGTCCCGCCTGGAAGCCTACCGGGCCCATCTGCAATCGAAGGAAGAGAAGGAATGAACGAAGAACCGCAGCTCGATTTCGGCAGTGACCCGGAACTGGCCGGCTTTCGTCTGCAGCGGCTGGAGGTGCTCAACTGGGGGACCTTCCACAAGAAGGTCTGGGTACTCGAGGCCAACGGGCTCAATACCCTGCTCACCGGGGACATCGGTTCCGGCAAATCGACCCTGGTGGATGCGGTCACCACCCTGCTGGTGCCTGCCAACCGGGTTGCCTACAACAAGGCCGCCGGCGCCGAGTCGAAGGAGCGGGACCTGCGTTCCTACGTACTGGGTTACTACAAGTCGGCCCGAGACGAGGAGGGGGTGGCCTCGAAACCGGTGGCGCTGCGGGATCTGAACAGCCACTCGGTGCTGCTGGCGGTGTTCCACAATGCCGGTTACGACCAGAGTGTCACCCTGGCCCAGGTGTTCTGGAACCGGGATCCGCGCAGCCAGCCGAGCCGTTTTTTTCTCGTCTGTGACGAGGCACTGACCATCGCGGAGCATTTCAGCAATTTCGGCAGCGACATCGCTCAGCTCAAGCGGCGCCTCCGTCAGCGGACGCACACCGAGCTGTTCGACAGTTTCCCACCCTACGGCGCTGCCTTCCGCCGCCGCTTCGGCATCGACAATGAACAGGCGCTGGAACTGTTTCACCAGACGGTCTCCATGAAATCGGTGGGCAACCTCACCCGCTTCGTGCGCGAACACATGCTCGAGGGCTTCGATACGGGCAGCCGCATCGAAGCGCTCGTGCATCACTTCGAAGACCTCGACCATGCCCATCAGGCCGTACTCAAGGCCCGGGATCAGATCGAGCGACTGGAACCGCTGATCGAACAGTGTGACCGCCACCGCACCCTGACCTCAGAGGTGGCCGACCTGCGGCAGGCTCGCGAAGCGCTCGGCGCCTACTTTGCAGCGCAAAAGGAGGCACTGCTGAAACGGCGCCTGGAGCGCCTGGAGCAGGAACAGGCTGCCCTGACTGCCCGCCTCGAGCGTGCGGACCGCGAACGTGCCGAAGGCCAGGCCCGCCGGGATGTGCTCAAACAGGATATCGCCCGCAAGGGCGGGGACCGCCTGGAAGCGATCGCCGTGGAGCTGCGCACCCTCGAGGAATCGAAGGCACGGCACCGCAGCCGCGCCGACCACTATGCCACCCTGGCAGAAGCCCTGGAGCTGAACATGCCGGAAGATACGGAACACTTCGTAGAGAACCGGCGCCGGGCTGCGCAGTGGTTCGAGGCATTGGGGGACGAGGAAGCCGCACTTCAGAATCAGCTCAACGACTCCGCTTTCGAGATAAAGCAGCTGCGGGACCGGCTGCAGGAACTGGAGGCGGAGATTGCCTCCCTCAGGCGCCGGCGCAGCAACATCGAGCAGCGGCAGATTGCGATCCGCGAAGCGCTGTGCGAAGCCCTGCAGCTGGACGTCCGGGAGATGCCCTTTGCCGGGGAGTTGATCCAGGTGCGCGATGAGGAGGCCGGGTGGGAAGGTGCAGCGGAGCGGCTCCTGCACAACTTTGCACTCTCCCTGCTGGTTCCCGACGAGCACTATCCCGCCGTGGCCGAGTGGGTGGATCGAACCCGTCTGCAGGGTCGCCTGGTCTATTACCGGGTGCGTCCCGTGCGCCGCAAAGGGCCGGTGGAACTGCACCCGGATTCTCTGGTGCGCAAGCTGGCGATTCGCCCCGACTCGCCCCTCTACCAGTGGCTGGAACAGGAACTGGCGCGCCGCTTCGACTACGCCTGTTGCCAAACCCTGGAGCAGTTTCGCCGCGAAACCCATGCCATCACGGCCGCCGGCCAGATCAAGTCCGGCGGGCAGCGTCACGAGAAAGACGATCGCCACGCGCTCGATGATCGCAGCCGCTATGTGCTGGGCTGGAGCAACGAGGCCAAGATCGCGGCACTGGCATCCCAGGCCGACGTTCTGCGGCGCCGGATCCAGTCGCTGGGGGAGGGCTATGCCAGCCTGCAGCAGCAACAGCAGGCCCTGCGCGAGCGGCGCGACCGGTTGGTGCGGCTGCTGGAATTCCGGGATTTCGACGAACTGGAATGGCGTTCCCGGGCGCTGGCCATCGAGCAGCTGGAGCATGAAGCGCAGGTCTTGCGTGCGAGCTCGGACCAGCTGCAGGTTCTGGTGGAGCGCCTCGAAGCACTGGAACAGGAGTTGCGGGAACTGGAGGCGGCGCGCGACCAGCTTCATGCCGATCTTGCGGCCAACGGGGAAAAACAGGCGCAGGCACAACAGCAGATCGCACAGTGTTGGGAGATCCTCGCGACCCTCGACGACGAAGAGAGAAAGGCACGTTTCGCGCAGATCGATGCCCTCTACCAGGAGGCACTGGAACCCCAGCGGCTCACGGTCGAGTCCTGTGACAACCGGGAACAGGCGTTGCGTACCTGGCTGCAGAAACGCATCGATACCCAGGATGCCCGCCTGACCCGTCTCGCGGAACGTATCGTCCGCGATATGCAGGCCTACCGCGGCGATTATCCACTGGAGACCGAGGAGGCGGATGCCGTCGTCGAAGCGGCCGATGCCTGGCGGGAGATGCTGCAGGAACTGCAGGGGGATGGTCTGCCGGCCTTCGAAGCCCGCTTCAAGGCCCTGCTCAACGAGAACACCATCCGTGAAGTGGCCGCCTTCCAGTCCCGGCTGACACGCGAACGACAGACCATTGTCGAACGGATCCAGCGCATCAACGATTCGCTCATGCAGATCGACTACAACGACGGACGCTATATCCGCCTCGAACTGCAGCCGACCACCGATGCCGAGGTGCGGGACTTCCAGCAGGATCTGCGCGCCTGCATCGAGGGCACACTCACCGGGTCGGAGGACGAGCAGTACTCGGAGGCCAAGTTCCTCCAGGTCAAGAGCATCATCGAGCGCTTCAAGGGCCGTGAAGGCAGCAGTGAACTCGATCGGCGCTGGACACGCAAGGTGACCGACGTGCGCAACTGGTTCCTGTTTTCCGCCAGCGAACGGTGGCGGGAAGACGACCGTGAGCACGAGCACTACACCGACTCGGGCGGCAAGTCGGGTGGCCAGAAGGAGAAGCTCGCCTATACCGTACTTGCCGCCAGCCTGGCCTACCAGTTTGGCCTGGAATGGGGTGCCCATCGCTCGAGGAGCTTTCGCTTCGTGGTCATCGATGAGGCCTTCGGGCGCGGCTCCGATGAATCTGCGCGCTATGCGCTGGAACTGTTCCGCAAGCTGGGATTGCAGCTGCTCATCGTCACGCCTTTACAGAAGATCCACGTCATCGAACCCTATGTGGCCGCCGTGGGATTCATCCACAACAACCAGGGCAGCGAGTCGATGCTGCGCAATCTCACCATCGAGGAATACAGGGAAGAGCAGGCGCGGCGTCTCGCCCAGGGCCAATGAGCGACTGGGGAGGTCAAAAGACCGTTCTCGACCGGCTGAAACGGCTCTGGAAGCAGGGAAAACTGCTGCAGCCTGATGCCGGGCAGGAATTCCCCCTGCGCATTCCGCTGCGCCATCCTTCCAGTGCGGAACTTCCGGAGCGTTTCGAAGAGGCTCGCAATTGGATCACCCGGTTGCGCGAAGCGGCTGAGCGACACGGTTACAGGCTGGAATGGAAGGAGATTCGCCATCGTCAGCTGGGACGCAACCGGCTGCCCGTTGCGGCGATCGTTCCTGACCTGAAGACCGCACTACGGCTGATCAGCCGACAACGTGAGTGGCGTCGTTTCCGTAACCTGGCGGAGCAGACGCTGGAGGCTTTTCCGCAACTCGATGACTGGCTCCATGGCCATCCCCACGTTGTGCTGGAGCATTCCGATGATTGGTCCCGGCTGCTGGGGTTCATGGTCTGGCTGCAGCAGCATCCACGGCCGGGCATCTACCTGCGCCAGGTGGAACTCCCGGGTGTTCATACCAAATTCATCGAGAATCACCGGCGCCTGCTCACGATCCTTCTCGACCAGGTGCTGCCACCGGATGCCATCGACGAGAATGCCATCGGCGCGCGCAATTTCGCCAGACGCTACGGTTTTCTCGAAAAGCCGGTCCTGATCCGCTTTCGCCTGCTCGATCCTCGCCAGGATATCGCCGGGGCCAGGGATCTGGCGCTGACCGCTGCCGATTTTGCCGGCATCCGACCTTCCGTACGCAGCGTCTATATCACTGAAAACGAGATCAACGGTCTCGCCTTTCCCGAGGTGCCCGAGAGCCTGGTGATCTTCGGGCTGGGATACGGGCTCGACGTGCTGGGCAAGATCGAATGGCTCCGGGAGAAGCAGCTTTTCTATTGGGGCGATCTCGACACCCACGGTTTTGCCATGCTCGACCAGTTACGCGCCGATTTCCCTGGCGCACGCTCCCTGCTCATGGACGAGGCGACCCTGTTGGAGCACCGGGCGCTTTGGGGGAGGGAGCCCAGGCCTACACGACGTCCGCTTTCCCGCCTTACTGGCGAGGAGAGCCGGCTTTATGATCAGTTGCGCAACGACTCCTTTCAACCGAGCCTGCGCCTGGAGCAGGAGCAAATCGGCTATGCGTGGGTGAGGGCAGCGGTGGCTCGCAGCCGGGAGGTGGAGTGAGCACCTCCGACATGCGAGGTCCTTCGGTAGCTACATGAGGTCAACCACAGGCGGATCGGCCGCGCAACGCTGCTATCTGCAGGCAGGCGCAAGGCTTGGGCTGGGAACGATCAGTTTTACCGGAAGCGGCGCAGACTCCAGTCTTCGTGCGTTGCCTTTCCTGTTGGCCGCCAACGCTCATGAGGGGAGGGCGCCACACACCCCAGAACTTTTAACAAATGGCTCTTCCCCTGATCGAGTGGGTAGTTTAGCGTAGGGCAGCATGAGAGACATTGATCTATACACCCGGATATTGGGTATTCAGGCACCTTGGCGAGTCGCCGATGTGGAGGTTGATATGCCCCAAGGGCAAGTCATCGTCCACG
>QNZQ01000229.1 GCA_003972985.1 Gammaproteobacteria bacterium
ATCGCAAGCTCGTTGCGGCTACACACCGGTCTCCCATATGACTGGACGCCGCGTTCGGATGCTCCCTTGGGATCCCCTTTGGCGCCTTCGGCACGTCGGGTATCCCGTGTCGCCTCGCGGCTACCGGGGACTACCCACCTTCGCTTCGCCCTCCATGGCGGGCAGCGATCGATTCAGGCTCTTCACCGCCAGGGTGAAGAGCAGATTCTAACCCATTTCCGGCCACCCTTTCTCCGGTGTCCACCAGCATGGGCGTGGAGAGCGAGACTCCCTGTTCACGGGCCACGCGCAGCAGCAGCGCCACCATCAGCTGGCGCGTCTTGAGTACCTGGCGAGCATCCTTGGTGTAGTAGAAGCAGGCCCACTTCACTGCGTAGTCCCCGGCCTCGAGGGCACGGATCTCCGGCTCGTATTTCTCCTCCACGGCGATGTCCGGGTCCTCCACGGCTTCGCTCATCACCTGCTCGAAGAGCGCCTGCACCTGTGGCTCCGTCACCTCGTAGGAGACCTTGATCACCAGCGACTCGCGCAGTCCACGCGCCGAGGCGAAGCGTGACAGGTTGTGCACCGTCATGCCGCGCAGACGACTGTTCTGGATGAGTATGCGGTGGTTGTTGGCCAGATGCAGGAACTCGGTGAAGAACATCTTGGTGCGGAATACCATGGCGATACCGCCGGGATCGCTGCCGATCTGGATCACGTCCCCTTCCTCGATGAGGCGACTGTTGAGAATCACCAGGCCGCCCACCAGGTCCGGCACCCAGGAACCCTGGGTGAGTGCCAGCATCACGCCCAGCACGCCGAGCACGCCCCCCGCCTCGAGCAGGGTGCTGTAGCCCAGGATACGGATGATGGCCACCAGGGTGACCACGACGATCACCACGCCGGCGATGATGGTGAGCAGGCGCGAACTGTAGGTCTCCACGTAGACCGTCTGCTCGTTGCGCTGCCGTTCGCGGCCGAAGCGGCGCAGGATCAGGCGACTGAGCAGGTAGAAGACCAGGTAGGCGGAATAGACCACCAGCAGCAGCCCCAGCAGGCGCGCGAACCAGGGGCTCTCCGCCTCGCTGCGGGCCACCCCGCCGCTGAGCAGCAGGATCAGGGCCATGATGCAGGCCAGCCGGAACAGGTTCAGGCGGCCACGAAACTTCTTCTCGTCCTCTTCGGAGAAGATCCTGCCCAGGAGCGGACGCGAAAAGAGCAGCAGCAACACACACAGCCCCATGAAGAACAGCTCCATGGGCGAAAAGGTGACATGCAGGGCCAGGAGATCCATCAGGAGGTGGCCCTCGAGAACTTGCGCCAGATCCAGCTGCGCGGCTTCTCCTCACCGGTCAGTACATAGTCGAGGGTCGCCGCGTGGCAGAGGTTCCACTGCATGCGCGAGAAGGCATGGCGGGTACCGCAGAAGAGCAGCCTGTCCCCAAGCGTCAGCGCCACATCCCCCTTGGGCAGCAGTTCCCGGTTGTTGCGGCTCACCCGCAGCAGGGCGATGCAGCCGAGAAAACGGTCACGGTCAGCAGGGTCGCGCATGATGTCTTCGAGATGAATGTGCACGCCCCGGTCCAGCGCCTCGGAAATGGCGCAGTGTTCCTCCCGCTCCAGCGTCACCTCCTGGATCTCGGGCACCCGCTGGTTCACCAGCCCGGCAATGCGGCTCACGAGTGCACAGGCCCACTCTTCGCTCTGGTAGGCAGCCAGGCTCATGAACTCGTAGAGCATGGGCGTGGCCAGCAGCACCCGGATCTTCTCGGCGATGATGGTGCTCGGGTGCATCACCATGTCCGCCCCCACCTTCTGGAAGAGATCGTCGTTCTCGCGGTAGTTCTGGCGCGCGATGACGAAGAGCCGGGGGTGGAGCGCCTTGGCGGTCATCACGATGGAGAGGTTGTTGGCATCGTTGTCGGTACCCGCCACGATACCCACCGCTTCCGGTATGCCCGCTTCGAGCAGGGTCTCGGCCTCGGTGCCGCGCCCCCGCACCACGCCCTGCTCCGGCTCGCCGGTCTTCTCCGGCGTCTCCTCCACCACGGTGATGGACATCTCCTCCTTCATCAGCCGGTCGAAGACGGCCTTGCCGAAACGGCCGTATCCGCAGACGATCCAGTGGCCGCTGGTAGGCGGAAAGATGGGTTCCCCGAGCCGTGATCCCGGCTTGCTGGTGAGCCAGCGCTGCAGCAGGTAGAGCCCGGGAGCCTGGAGCGCGGTGGAGAGGTACTTGGCGAAGGTGTCGAAGGGATCGATGATGTGGTCGGTGCCGAAAGAGGCCATGTTGGCCTCGACATCGTGGGAGTCGGCACGGCAGATCACCGTAATGCGCGGGTTGAGCAGCTTGGTGGTGATGGCGATCTTGAGGTTCACCTCGTTGTCGTGGGTCAGCGCCACGACCCCCGCACACATGGGATGTTCAAGGCCCGCCTCCTGGAGGATCACCGGCCGGCGCGCATTTCCATGCAGCACCGGCACGTAGTCACGCAGATTCTGCAGCCGGATCATGCTGATCTTGGTCTCGTCCCTGTCCACCACCACCACGTGCTGGCCCCGGTCGGTGAGCGCGCGGGTGAGCTCGCGCCCGGTCTCGCCGTAGCCACAGAGCAGGTAGAAGGGTTCGCGCAGGTGCTTTATGCGCTGCGCAAAGCGCCGCTCGCGGATGGCCTGCTGGAAGGCCTTGTCCTGGAGCAGGGTGAGAATGTTGCCGATGGCATAGAGCCAGGCGATCACCGCCAGGTAGATGCTGAAGGTGACCCAGGCACGCTGGGCATCGGTGAACTCGTAGGGGATCTCGCCGAAGCCGATGGTGGTGGACATGAAACTGATGAAGTAGAAGGCATGGAAGAAGTCCATGTGCCAGGGATTTCCCTGGGCATCCTGGCCGGGAATCAACACCAGCCCCAGGATGGACACGGCATACACCATCACCAGCGTCAGCAGCGGCCTGCGCATGCGGCGCAGGATGAGAAAGATGATATTGTCCATGCCCCGGATCCGGCCGCGGGCCTCAGCGTCGCAGCATCACCGTCTCTATGATCAGCAGGATCACGGAGATGACGTTGGCGAGCATGGCACCACCGCTCAGGGAAACGATGCTGGCCACCGCATCCGGTGTCAGGCCACTGCCGGAGATGTGCCCGGCCCACATCCACACCAGGGCAGCGGTGATGAGCTGCAGAACCGCCACCAGGCTGGTGGCCAGCAGCACCGCCCCCATCTGGCTCCGGTCGCCGAACTTCAGGATCAGCGCGATGATGTTCACCACGATGACCGCGAACAGCTCGTAGACGTTGTGGTGCGCCGCGTTGTCCATCTCGCCCACGAAGAAACCGAAGTTCAGGGTCAGCGCCAGCACGATGAAAAATCCGAAGACGACCTTTTCAGGATTCATGGCAATTTCCGGGAGTCACGAAGTGTTGCGAATGTAACAGGATTCGACCGCGCGGGGGAAGGACCACAGCGGCCTGCTGTGGTATTTTCGTTTCCGTGAACGAGCCTTCGCCAAACAGCCGCAACCCTACCCTGGTAGCCGCCTTTCTGCTGCTGCTCCTCTTCGTCACACCGGTTACCCGGCTCTGGGCCAACCCCCACATGCCCTGGTACCTGCCCTACCTGCTCTGGGCCGGCGTTATTGGCCTGATGCTGCTCCCGCGCCTGTTCAGAAGGGGGAAGCCGGACCGATGACGCTGGAACTCTCCACCCTGTTCCTCGCCGGCTTCAGCTACCTGGTGCTGCTGTTTCTCGTTGCCTACGTCACGGATCGCGGGCTGGTTCCTGCGGGCTGGGTATCGCACCCCCTCACCT
Source organism: Gammaproteobacteria bacterium (assembly GCA_003972985.1). GTDB lineage: Bacteria > Pseudomonadota > Gammaproteobacteria > Chromatiales > Chromatiaceae > Thiolapillus. Next base: position 3,796 of record QNZQ01000229.1, read on the forward strand.
ACACACTCTCCCTGGGCGTCTATGCCACCTCCTGGACCTATTACGGCAGTGTCGGCTTTGCCGGCTCCAGCGGCTACCTGTTCCTCACCATCTACCTGGGTGTAACCCTGGCACTGGCCATGAGCCCCATCCTGCTGCGTCCCATCCTGCGGCTCACCGGCGAATACCAGCTCAGCTCGCTGGCCGACCTCTTCGCCTTCCGCTATCGCAGCCAGCTGGCAGGCATACTGGTCACCCTGTTCATGCTGGTGGGCACCCTGCCCTACATCGCCCTGCAGATCCGCGCCGTCACCCAGTCCCTGCAGGTGCTCACGCAGGAGGCGCCGCCCCACATACTGGCGCTGGGCTTCTGCATCACCCTCACTGCCTTCGCCATCCTCTTCGGCGCACGCCACATCTCGCCGCGGCAAAAGCACGGTGGACTGGTGATGGCCATCGCCTTCGAATCCCTGGTGAAGCTGATCACCCTGCTCGGCGTCGGGCTGTTCGCCCTGTTCGGCATCTTCGGCGGACCCGGGGCGCTGAACGCCTGGCTCGCCGAGCATCCCCAGGCCGTCGAGCATCTCTACCGGCCGGTGGGCGAGAACGCCTGGGGCACCCTGATCTTTCTCGCTTTCGGCGCGGCCTTCCTCCTGCCGCGCCAATTCCATATGATGTTCGCGGAGAACCAGCGCGAGGAGAACCTGGACACCGCCAGCTGGAGTTTTCCCCTGTTCCTGCTGCTGCTGAACCTGCCCATCCCAGCACCTGCAGCTGGGCATGGATCCCGATTACTACGTGCTGGGCATCACCCTCTCCCAGGGGCACGCCTGGCTGCCGCTGCTCACCTTCATCGGCGGCATCTCCGCCGCCAGCGCCATGGTCATCGTCACCACACTCGCGCTCTCCTCCATGTGCCTCAACCACCTGCTGCTGCCGGCCAGCTATCCCGACCCCAAGGTGAACCTCTACTACTGGCTGCTCTGGGGGCGGCGCCTGCTCATCGGGCTCATCATCCTCGCCGGCTACAGCTTCTACGCTTTCCTCGAACACAGCTCGGGACTGGTCCAGCTGGGGCTCATCTCCTTCGTGGCGGTGGCCCAGTTCCTGCCCGGCATCGTGGGTCTGCTCTACTGGCGCCGGGCGACGCGCGACGGCTTTATCGCGGGACTGGCCGCCGGGATCCTGGTGTGGGCCCTCACCCTGCTCATTCCCATGCTGGAGAAATCCGGCTTCCTCAGCGCCGGCTACTCGGTGCAGCAGTGGCAGGCCTACACGGGCCTGGATCACTGGAGCTTTGCCACCTTCTGGTCCCTCAGCCTCAACGGCCTGCTCTTCACCCTGGTTTCCCTCTTCACCTCCCAGCGGCCCGCCGAAGCGGAAGCGGCCCAGAGCTGCTGCTCCAGCACCTTCATTCCGCTGTCGGGCGCGGTGAGCGCGCGCTCCCCCGCCGAATTCAAGCGGGAACTGGCGGAGCTTCTCGGCCGCTCCACGGCAGACCAGGAAGTGGACCGGGCGCTGGCCGACCTGGGGATGTCGCCCAACGAATCACGCCCTGCCGAACTGCGGCGGCTGCGCGAGCGCATCGAGCGCAACCTCTACGGTCTCATCGGTCCACAGATGTCCCACCTCATCGTGAACCGCAAGCTGGCGCTCGATGCCAGGGCCAGGACCGCGCTGGCCGATTCCATGCGTTACGTGGAGGAGCGGCTGGCCCGCTCCCGCTCGCTGCTCCACGGCCTCACCCGCGAACTGGACACCCTGCAGCGCTACCAGCGGCAGATCCTGGAAGACCTGCCCCTGGGGGCCTGCGCCCTGGGGCAGGAGGGTGAGATCATTCTCTGGAACCAGGCCATGGAGGCCTGCACCGGCATCCGGGGCGCCGCCGCCATCGGCTATCCCCTGAGCCATCTCCCCCACCCTTGGAACGAACTGCTCGCCGGCTTCGCCCGGGCCAGTGACAGCCACGTCTACCGCACCCAGATCCAGGCCGAGGGCAGGACCCGCTGGTTCAATCTGCACAAGGCGGTGATCACCGATACCAGCATCTCGGGGGTCACCGAAGCACCGGGCATGGTGATCCTGGTGGAGGACCTGACCCAGATGGAGACACTGGAAGCCGAACTGGCCCACAGTGACCGGCTCGCCTCCGTCGGCCGCCTCGCAGCCGGGCTGGCCCACGAGATCGGCAACCCGCTCACCGGCATCACCTCCATCGCCCAGAATCTCAGGTACGAGGAGGAACGCGAAGCCATCGACCAGAGCATCGAGGACATCCTGGTCCAGACGAACCGCATCACGCACATCGTCCGGTCGCTCATGAACTTCAGCCGCGGCAGCGAACCGCTGCGCCAGCGCACCGAGGTGGGGCTGTGCCGGATTCTGGAAGAGGCACTGGAGCTGGTGAAGCTCACGCACAAGGAGAAGAACCTGCTATTTATCCTGGAGTGCCAAGCCGGGATCCGTCTCAAGGGCGACGCCCAGCGGCTCTCCCAGGTATTCGTGAACCTGCTCAGCAACGCCTGTGATGCCTCGCAGCCGGGTGATTCCATTGGCATCGAGGCCCTCGAGGAGGGGCAGCAGGTGACGATACGCATTCGGGACCGGGGAACCGGCATCCCCGACAGCTTCCGCGAGCGACTCTTCGAACCCTTTGCCACCACCAAGCCCTCCGGCAAGGGCACGGGACTGGGGCTGTCACTGGCACGCAATATCGTTCTCGATCACCAGGGCACTATTGAAATAGAATCGGAAGTAGGCAGGGGTACCTGCGTCACCATCCGTTTTCCCGGGACCACCTCCGCATGAAGCGAATTCTTGTCATCGACGATGAAGCCGTGATCCGCAAGGCGCTGCGCAGGCTGCTCGAGCGCAGCTGCTATGCGGTGGACACTGCCGAATCCGTGGAAGAGGTGCTGGAACGCTTCGATCCCGCTGACTACGACCTGCTGCTGGTGGATATCCGCCTCCCCGGGCGACCCGGCACTGACCTCATCGGCCTGAGCCCGTCACCGGTGCTGATCATGACCAGCTACGCCAGCGTGCCCTCCGCCGTGGAAGCGATGAAGCTGGGCGCAGCCGACTACATCGCCAAGCCCTTCGACCACGAGGAACTGCTCCTGGTCATCCGCCAGCAACTGAAACAGCAGGCCCGGGAACGCAGCCGCCGGCACCTCAAATCCGATCTGGAGGTGAACTATCCGGTGAAGGGGATGATCGGCCAGTGTGCCGCGATGCAGGTCATCTTCGACCAGATCGCCAAGGTGGCTCCCACCGGGGCCAGCGTGCTCCTTCTCGGCGAGTCGGGCACGGGCAAGGAGCTGGTGGCCCGTGCAATCCACGAACAGAGCACGCGGAACGAGTCTCCTTTCGTGGCGGTGAACTGCGCGAGCATCCCGGAGAACCTGGTGGAGTCGGAACTCTTCGGCCACGTGAAGGGCGCCTTCACCGGCGCCGAGAAGGCACGTACCGGCCTGATCCAGTCGGCGGACGGTGGCACCCTGTTCCTCGACGAGATCGCCGAACTGCCGCCGGGAATCCAGTCCCGGCTGCTGCGCGTACTGCAGGACGGCGAGCTGCGCCAGGTGGGATCGGAGCAGGTGCGCCGGGTGGATGTCCGTCTCATCGCCGCCACCAACCGCGACCTGCGCTACATGGTGGAAACGGGCGATTTCCGCGGCGACCTCTATTTCCGGCTCAGGGTGGTGGAACTCCACCTGCCGCCGCTGCGAGAGCGCGGCAGCGACATTACGTTGCTGGCCGATCACCTGCTGGAAAAGTCCTGCCAGCGTCTGAACCGCCCGCCCATGAGCTTCACGCCCCAGGCACGGGAGCTGATCCGCAGCTATCACTGGCCGGGAAACGTACGCGAGCTGGAGAACGCCATCGAGCGCGCCACCATCCTCGCCGACGGCGAACTGGTGGAGCCCGAACTGCTGGGGCTGCCCACGGAAGAGAGGGAGAGACGCACCACCGCCACCCCGGAGCTTTCTCTGGACGACTATTTCCGCCAGTTCGTGCTGCAGAACCAGAGTCAGCTCACCGAGACCGAACTGGCCCGTCAGCTCGGCATCAGCCGCAAGACCCTCTGGAAGCGACGCCAGAGGCTGGGCATACCCAGGAGCTGACCAGCCACCTTCCAGGCGCAATCCCGGAAATGGGTGTTACCGATCTACCCGCCGACTGTTACCTTTGGTAACACCATGGTGCGCATCCTGCGACAGGGCTCACAGCACTTCGCTTTCCTTCCAGTTACTTACGGGCTCGGCCCGTTTATTGCAGTAGATCGCAGGGTTCGGGAAGAAGAGTTCCCCGGACAACAGAAATCAGACTTTCAACTCAAGGGAGAAACCCACATGAGCACACGTGCTTCCTACTGGAAGGCGAACCTGCGGCTGGTCACCATCTGTCTGGTGATCTGGTTCCTGGTCTCGTTCGTCTTCGGCATCCTGCTGGCGGAACCGCTCAACGCGATCCGCATCGGCGGCTACAAGCTGGGCTTCTGGTTCGCCCAGCAGGGCTCCATCTACACCTTTGTGGCCCTGGTCTTTTTCTACGCATGGCGCGTCAACAAGCTGGACCAGAAGTTCGGCGTTCACGAGGACTAAGGGGAGAAATTCATGGATCTTCAAACGTTAACCTATATCGTGGTGGGCGCCACCTTCGCCCTCTACATCGGCATCGCCATCTGGGCGCGTGCCAAGACCACGGGTGACTTCTACGTCGCCGGCAAGGGGGTCAACCCCGTGCTCAACGGCATGGCCACCGCCGCCGACTGGATGTCGGCCGCCTCCTTCATCTCCATGGCCGGCCTCATCGCCTTCTATGGCTATGGCGGCGCGGTATTCCTCATGGGATGGACCGGCGGCTACGTGCTGCTGGCCATGCTGCTGGCCCCCTACCTGCGCAAGTACGGCAAGTACACGGTGCCCGAGTTCATCGGTGACCGCTACTACGGCCGCTCGGCGCGCATCCTGGCAGTCATCTGCCTGATCATCGCCTCCATCACCTATGTAATCGGCCAGATGAAGGGTATCGGCGTGGCCTTCTCCCGCTTCCTGGAGACCGAGTACGACACCGGTCTCTACATCGGCATGGGCATCGTCTTCATCTACGCCGTAATGGGCGGCATGAAGGGCATCACCTACACCCAGATCGCCCAGTACTGCGTGCTGATCTTCGCCTACACGGTTCCGGCGGTGTTCATCTCCATGCATCTGACCGGCAACCCCATTCCCCAGATCGGCCTGGGCAGCAAGATGGCGGACGGCAGCGGTCTGTTCCTGCTGGACAAGCTGGACGCGACACTGAAGGACCTTGGCTTCGGCACCTATACCGAAAATGTGCGGCTAAGCACCTTCAACATGTTCGTCTACACCATGTCGCTGATGATCGGTACCGCCGGCCTGCCCCACGTCATCATGCGTTTCTTCACCGTGCCCAGGGTGAAGGACGCCCGCTCCACGGCCGGCTGGGCGCTGGTCTTCATCGCCCTGCTCTACACCGTGGCTCCCGCCGTTGGCGCCATGGCCCGCATGAACCTGATGGACACCATCCAGCCCGCTCCCGGCCAGTGGCTGGAAGTGGAGCAGCGTCCCCAGTGGTTCAAGAACTGGGAGAAGACCGGCCTGCTCAAGTTCGAGGACAAGAACGGCGACGGCAAGATCCAGTATGTCGCCGACAAGGAGAAGAACGAGATGGTGAAGGTGGACCGGGACATCATGGTCCTGGCCAACCCCGAGATCGCCAAGCTGCCCAACTGGGTCATCGCCCTGGTGGTGGCCGGCGGCCTGGCTGCCGCCCTCTCCACCGCGGCAGGACTGCTGCTGGCCATCGCCTCGTCCATCTCCCATGACCTGCTCAAGGGGGTGTTCGCACCCAACATCTCGGAGAAATCGGAGCTCCTTGCCAGCCGCTTCGCCATGGCAGCCGCCATTGCCGCGGCGGGATATCTGGGCCTGCATCCGCCGGATTTCGCTGCCGGTACCGTGGCGCTGGCCTTCGGACTGGCGGCCAGTTCCATCTTCCCGGCACTGATGATGGGCATCTTCTCCAAGAAGATGAACAAGGCAGGCGCCATGGCGGGCATGCTCGCCGGCATAAGCATCACCCTGTTCTACGTGTTCCAGCACAAGGGCATCTTCTTCGTCGCCGACTGGAAGTACCTGCAGAGCTGGGGAACCAACTGGTTCCTGGGCGTCGAGCCCAACGCCTTCGGCGCCATCGGCGCGGTGTTCAACTTCGCCGTGGCCTTCATCGTGGCCAAGGTGACTGCACCTCCGCCGGAGCACATCCAGCACATGGTGGAGGACATTCGCGTGCCCATAGGCGCCGAGGATGCCGTGGCCGCCCACTGAGCGGCAGCGTGAACACGGTCCTCAGGGACCGCTCACTGAAAAGCCCCGCCCTGGAAGGAGCGGGGCTTTTTCATTGGTGTTAGGTACGAGCCTCAGCTGATCAACGGGTCATGGGCAGGTGCTGGAGCGACACGCCGTAAATACCTCCCTGTAGACTCGACGGCGGCATCCCTGCCGCCAACGGTCTCTCCAGCACCCACCCATAACCCGAATGTCGGACATGCTGAGCTTTGTAACTAGCCACCTTTTCATTTCCCCCTTGCCCAGAGCCAGCTCAGCGGACGTATTCCCTGAGCTTGTCCGCCAGCTGCTTCGGCGTGATGCCATGGGCGAACTTGGTGATGAAGCGGCCATCGGGTGCCATCAGGTAGAGGCTGGCCGTGTGATCGATGAGGTACTTGTTCGGATCACCACCCTCGTCGGGCACCTTCTCCGCAGTAACGTTGAACTCCTTGAGCAACCGGTCGATCATGGCACGGCTGCCGGTGAGCCCGATCATCTCCTTGTCGAAGTAGGTGACATAACCGGCCAGCACCTCCTGGGTATCGCGCTCGGGATCCACGGTGATGAAATAGGGCTGAATCTTCTTCCGCAGCGGACCCAGCTGCTTCAGCGCCGCCGCCATCACCTGCAGGGAGGTGGGGCAGACGTCGGGACAGTAGGTGTAACCGAAATAGATGAGCTGGTACTTGCCCAGCATCTCTTCGGGCGTGACCAGCCTGCCGTTGTGGTCCACGAGCATGAAGCGGCCACCGACGTAGGGACTGGGCTCGTCCGCCTGCACAGCCTTTGCATCGAGAATGGGCGAGGCCTTGTCGGGCTGCACACAACCCTTGATCTGCCGCGTGTTGTATTCCATCACCTGGAGATAGAGCTCCTCGCCCGGCTGGAAACGGGTACCGAAGCTGTCCAGCTCGGCCGTGTTCACGGTGACGTCCTGCATCAGGATCGACCACTCCGGCATCTTCATGCCCGCCTCGGTGAGTACACAGGCGTAACCTCCTTCCTTCAGGCGCGTATGTTCCTTGAGCAGCCTTTCCGCGCTCACGGGAACATCGGGTGACGGCGAGAGCACCCCTCCAACCTTGAGCGCATAGGCCTGTTCGAAGTACTGGAGCGTATCGTAGTACTTGAGGATCACACCGCCCTTGAGCCCGCGGTAACCGTACTCCAGGCGCCGGTCCAGTTCCGCCACTTTCTTGAAAATCGCATCCCGGTTTCGCCGGTAGAGGTGCGTGCGCACCGGGTCACGCTCTATGAGCAGGCGTGTGAGCTCGTCGATGAGAATGAGCATGTTGCGGCTGTCGAGCCAGAAATAGGGGTCGCGCTTTTCCTCGTCCCAGCGCGATGGCAGGATCTTCAGCGCTTCGCTGTCCAGCAGGGTCACCACCTGGGCATTGCCCGCCAGCTGCTCCAGCGGCTGCACGAGGAACTTCTCCAGTTCGGGCCCCGCCCAGATCACGAGATCCGCTTGCGCCAGCTGCCGGGCCTGTTCGGGCGTGATTTCATGCGCATAGGGCGTCTCTCCTGCGCCGACCAGCAGCACGGGAGTCTCCACTCCCTTCATCAGGCCCGAGAGGATGGAGTGGATCGGCTTGATGCTCACCACCACCTTCAGCCCGCCATCGGCGGCCTGCAGGGGCGCCATCGGCAGTGCCAGCAGTATTGCCAGAAGCGCGGACAGGCCCAGGAGTCTCCGGGCAAGCTTCTTACAGAAAGAGAAAAGGTCCATAACAGGCAGTCTGTTCATGACGGGGATTCCGGGTGGTGAATGTTCTGGAAAGGAAAAAGGCCTATTCAGCCTCGGCGTAGGCCCTGTTCAGGGACTCGATGGCCTGGCCGACGTCTTCGGTGAAGACAGCCGGGGAGGGACAGGGCTTGCCGGAATTGACGAAGGCCATGAAGGATTCGTTGGTCTTTTCGTCGAAGGCCTGGCCCAGCTCCCGCTGCTTGGGCAGACCCTCGATTAGCGCGCGCTTGATGCGCCGGGTCTGGTCGAAATAGCGACAGGCCAACGCAACGCCATTGAGCTCTCCCATGCGCGCCAGGGCCTGCTGGTGCGGGTCGGCCGCATCATCGGCGGCAGCCGGGAGGCTGAAGGGCAGCATCAGTAAAACGAGGGATATCACTGTCTTTTTCATTCTTGGATTCAACTCGTAAGTGCAACTCGATCTAGAGCGGGAGGGTAAGCTGCGGTAGCATCACGGCTTACTCAATCCACCAAGAGAGAGGAGCACGATGAGAGGCTACACGCAGCTTACCCGAGATGAACGATACCAGATCTA
>QNZQ01000019.1 GCA_003972985.1 Gammaproteobacteria bacterium
CGTAGACCGGCTGATCCACCATTCACACATCTTCATGCTGGGAGGAGAGAGCTATCGACTGAAGCACAAACGCGAGCGCTGATTTTTGTCGCCCCAAGTGGGTCAATTTTATTGGCCGAAAGGGGGTCAAAATTATTGGCCATTGACAGCAATATCCTTCTGTGAGCCGGTTACATTTTCTTCCACCGGGAAAGGTCAAGCGTTTCACCAGGCAAAACAAAACCCGCTCGAAGGCGGGTTCTGTTGCAGGATTCCTGTCCAAAAGCCAACAAAGGAAGACTTTCCTCAGTTGTTCTGGATCACGATATTGGGGAACTTGGCGGCGTAGCTCTTGGCCTGGAGGGCCAGCTTGGCGGCTGCCTTGCGCGCGATCTCGCGGTAGATCTGGGAGATGCGCGAGTCGGGCTCGGCCACCACCGTGGGCTTGCCGCTGTCAGTCTCCTCGCGGATGCGGATGTCCAGCGGCAGGGCACCGAGGAAGTCCACGCCGTACTGCTCGGACATGCTCTTGCCGCCGCCCTCGCCGAAGATGTGCTCCTCGTGGCCGCACTTGGAGCAGATGTGGATGCTCATGTTCTCCACGATACCCAGCACCGGCACCTCCACCTTCTCGAACATCTTGAAGCCCTTGCGCGCGTCGAGCAGGGCGATGTCCTGGGGCGTGGTGACGATGATGGCGCCGGAGACCGGCACCTTCTGCGCCAGGGTGAGTTGGGTGTCGCCGGTGCCCGGTGGCAGGTCGATGACCAGGTAGTCGAGATCGGCCCAGTTGGTGTCGTTGAGCAGCTGCTCCAGGGCCTGGGTGACCATGGGACCGCGCCAGATCATGGGGGTCTCCTCGTCGATGAGGAAGCCGATGGACATGGCCTGGAGATGGTAGCTGTTCATGGGCTCCAAGGTCTGGCCGTCCTTCGATTCGGGCTGGCCGGAGATGCCCAGCATGCGCGGCTGGGAAGGACCGTAGATGTCGGCGTCGAGGATACCCACCTTGGCTCCCTCCTGGGAGAGGGCCAGGGCCAGGTTCACGGCAGTGGTGGACTTGCCCACGCCGCCCTTGCCGGAGGCAACGGCGATGATGTTCTTGATATTGTCGATGGGTTTGAGGGACTTCTGCACCGAGTGGGCCTCGATCTTCCAGCTCAGGTCCACCTCGCAGTCGGTGACGCCATCGACCTTCTTGACGGTGTCACAGATGGCCTGCTTCAGCTCCTCCTCGATGCCCTTGGCGGGAAAGCCGAGCACCACCTTGAGCTTCACCTTGCCACCGTCGATCTGGATGTCCTTGACGGTCTTGGCGCTGACGAGATCCTTCTCCATGTGGGGCTCGATGTATCCCTTGAGCGCCTCTTCGATCTGTTCACGAGTCACTTCTGCCATGCTCTTCTCCTGCCTGTTCGGGGCATTTTCAAACTTGTTTCGATGGGCGCGATTCTACACCAATGCCCCCCTAATCCCAACCAAAACAGTCGGATATTATCCCCGTCAGCTGTGAGATAATGATGCGTTCATGTAGGTCGGGCTTCAGTTCGACAACGGCGCCAGCAGGCCGGTCTTGCGGGTCGGCTTGAAAGCCGGCCTACGGGCTCGCAATGCCCTCTGACCCTGTGAAAGTCCGGCCAGCGGTCGGGCCAAAACCATACCTACAAGCCATTGAGTAATAACGAAAAAGACAACCAGCCCATGAGAAAGATACTGGTCACCAGCGCCCTCCCCTATGCCAATGCACCCCTGCACATCGGCCACATCGTGGAGTACACCCAGACCGACATCTGGGCCCGTTTCCAGAAGATGCGCGGCAACCGGTGCTGGTACATCTGTGCCGACGACGCTCACGGCACCCCCATCATGCTCCACGCGCGGCAGAAGGGAATCCCTCCCGAGGAACTGATCCGGCAGATGTCCGAGGAGCACCAGGCCGACTTCCGCGACTTCCGCATCGGTTTCGACAACTACCACAGCACCCATTCCGAGGAGAACCGCGAGCTCGCCGAGCTCATCTACCAGCGCAACCTGGAAGCCGGCCACATCGTGGCGCGCACCATCACCCAGCTCTACGATCCCCAGGAGGGGATGTTCCTGCCCGACCGTTTCATCAAGGGCGAGTGCCCCAAGTGCGGCGCAGCCGATCAGTACGGCGACTCCTGCGAAGTGTGCGGGGCCACCTACAGCCCTACCGAGCTGAAGAACCCCTACTCGGCGGTCTCCGGTGCCAAGCCCATCGAGAAGGAGACCGAGCATCTCTTCTTCAGGCTGCAGGACTTCGAGGAGATGCTCCGGGAATGGACACGCGGCGGTCACCTGCAGCCCGAGGTGGCCAACAAGCTGGACGAATGGTTCGAGGCGGGCCTGCGCGAGTGGGACATCTCCCGCGACGCCCCCTACTTCGGCTTCGAGATCCCCGGCCACCCCGGCAAGTACTTCTACGTCTGGCTCGACGCCCCCATCGGCTACATGGCCAGCTTCAAGAACTTCTGCGGCAAGCAGGGACTGGACTTCGACGAATACTGGGCCGAGGGCTCCGACGCCGAGCTCTTCCACTTCATCGGCAAGGACATCATCTACTTCCACGCCCTCTTCTGGCCCGCCATGCTCCACGGTGCCGGCTTCCGCAAGCCCACCACCATCCACGCCCACGGTTTTCTCACCGTGAACGGGCAGAAGATGTCCAAGTCGCGCGGCAGCTTCATCAAGGCACGTACCTACCTGGAGCACCTGAATCCCGAGTACCTGCGCTACTACTTCGCCGCCAAGCTGGGCGCCGGTGTGGACGACATCGACCTCAACCTCGAGGACTTCGTGCAGCGGGTCAATTCGGACCTGGTGGGCAAGGTGGTGAACATCGCCAGCCGCAACGCCGGCTTCATCACCAAGCGCTTCGGCGGGCGGCTTTCCACCGAGCTGGCGGAGCCGGCCCTGTTCGATGAATTCGTGGCCGCCGGCGATTCCATTGCCGGGCACTACGAGAAGCGCGAGTTCAGCCGCGCCGTGCGCGAGATCATGAAGCTGGCCGACCGGGCCAACCAGTACATCGACGAGAAGGAGCCCTGGGTGGTAGCCAAGCAGGAGGGCCGCGACCGGGAGCTGCAAGACATCTGTTCCATGGGCATCAATCTGTTCAAGGTGCTCATCGGTTACCTGCGCCCCATCCTGCCCGGAACCGCCGAGGCATCCGAGGCCTTCCTGCAGATCGAGCCCCAGCAGTGGAGCGACATCGCCACGCCGCTGCTGGACCACGAGATCGGCAAGTTCAAGCCACTCATGACGCGCGTGGACCCCAAGAAGGTGGAGGCCATGGTGGAGGCCTCGAAGGAGGACATGACCGCCAAGCCCCAGAAAGAAGAGGCGAAAAAGGAAGCAGCCACCTCCACCATCGAGTACGAAGAGTTCGCCAAGGTGGACCTGCGCATCGCCCGCATCGCCCGAGCCGAGCTGGTGGAGGGTGCCGACAAGCTGCTGCGCCTGACCCTCGACCTGGGCAACGGCGAGACCCGCAACGTTTTCGCCGGCATCAAGGCAGCCTACCCCGAGCCAGAAAAGCTGGAAGGACGCCTCACGGTGATGGTAGCCAACCTGGCGCCGCGCAAGATGAAGTTCGGGGTCTCCGAAGGCATGGTGCTGGCGGCGGGTCCCGGTGGAAAGGAGATCTACCTGTTGAGCCCGGACGAGGGCGCCCAACCTGGAATGAAAGTGAAATGAAGCGCCCCATCCCACTCCTCCTGCTGGCACTTCTGGCCGGGTGCGCCACATCGCCTCCGCCGATGGAGCTCAGCTACCAATGCAGCGACGGCACCACCTTCATCGCCCGGGGAGGCGGCGAAAAGATCACCCTTGTGTTCGATGACCGTTCCTGGACCCTGCCCAGGGTGCATTCGGGCTCGGGCGTGAAATACACCGACCGGGAGTTGCTGTTCTGGGAAAAAGGCGATGAAGCCATCCTGGCCACGGGACACCGCATGATCCACTGTCAGGTATCGAAGTAGCCGTTGTCCAGAAACAGGATTTGGCGTATTTTCTGGGCTCAATAGAGAACAACCAGTGGAAGGAATAAACATGAGCATCGCCAAGGTAACCGAAATCATCGCCACTTCCGGCAAGAGCTACGAGGATGCGGTTAAGCAGGGCGTCAAGCGCGCGCACAAGACCCTGAAGAACGTCAAGAGCGCCTGGGTCACCGACCATTCCGTGAAGGTCAACAAGAAGGGGGAGATCAGCGAACACAAGGTTCGCATGAAGATCACCTTCGTCCTCAACGACTAGCCGCCATCAGCTGTTTCACCCTGCGGCTGACGAAATCGATGTGCAGCCGCAGGTGATAGAGCTGGTCGGAGAAGGAGAGCGGCACCTTGATATCCCGCACCTCCTGCTCCATCGCGTCCAGCTGCTTCAGCAGTTTCGGGAGATCGGCTTCGGGGTCGTTCGCCGCGCGGGTGTCCACCGCTTCCAGCTGCTCGTACCATCGGTAGATGCGCGAGCGCATGCGCCAGCGATAGAGCGGCGGCACGATCTTGAACATGGGCAGCATGAGGCCCAGCAGCGGCAGGATCATGATCTTCATCCGGTCCAGAAACGAGGCCGCCCAGAAAGGGAGGTAACGCTGCAGGAATGGCGGTCCGTTCTTGTAGTAACGTGCTGCCTGCGGACTCAGCGGAAAGGAGAGGTAGTCGGGCGTGGGGAACTCGCCCGGCTCCTCGAACCAGCCGCCCTTGCCGTGCACCTCCTCCAACACCTGCATGAGCAGCCCGATCACGGCCGGGTGGAGCTCTTCGCGGTTCACCAGGCTGGCAGTGACGGCCAGCAGGTGCAGATCACGATCCGGCAGGTTGCTGGCCAGGTCCTCCGAACCTTCCGGTAACAGCAGGCTCGTGAGAAAGCTGTAGCGCCGCGCATAGGCCTCGGCCCGCTCGAAGTTCACCGGTTCGGCCTTTCCCGAATGAAGCAGATTGCGCACGATTACGCCCTGCGGCGAGGAGACGAAAAAGGCTGCATCCAGGGTGCCGGCTTCGAGCCTTTTCGCGGCCTCCGTGGATGAGAGTGCCAGCAGGCCCGGTGCATCCAGGGGAAACCCGTTGTCCTGGAGCAGCCTGCGCACCAGCGCCTGGGTACCCGAGCCGTCCGGGCCCAGCGAGACCTCGAGGCCATGGAGTGCGGGAAGCCTTCCCGGCAGTTCCAGCCCATCGCGACGAAACAGCCACAGGGGTTCGAAATAGAGGCTGCCCAGTCCTTCCAGGCCCGCTGTTTCCCCGCCCTGGATTCCCACGCCACCCTGCAGGAAGGCCACATCCACCTTACCCCCGCGCAACAGCTGCAGGTTCTCCACCGCACCATGGGTCTCCAGTACCACCAGCTCGAGCCCTTCCCTGGCCAGGAGCGCCCGGTAGCGTTCGGCAAAGGCGTAGTAGGCACCGCCCTTCTCGCCTGCCGCAATGGTGATCCGGTCCGGCGGTGCCGGCTTGACATAATGCAGCGCCACCAGGAAGCCGATGATGACGATGGCCATCAGTGGCCCATAGATGATCAGGTTTTCACGTTTCATGCATGCCCCTCGAAGAGGCGGAAGAAAGCGGCCGCCTTGTCGAGGCTCTCCTGGTACTCCTCCTCCAGCCTCGAATCGGCCACGATGCCGCCACCGGCCCAATAGGTCACCTTCCCATCCTTTACCAGCAGTGTGCGAATGGCAATGTTGGTGTCCATGTTGCCATCGTAGCCGATCCAGCCGATGCTGCCGCAATAGATCCCGCGCGGTCGCCCTTCCAGCTCCTCGATGATCTGCATGGCACGTCGCTTGGGCGCGCCGGTAATGGAGCCGCCGGGGAAGCTGGCCTGAAGCAGGCTCAGAGCATCCTCGCCGATCCGCAAGCGGCCGCGTACCGTGCTCACCAGGTGCAGCACCGTGGTGAATCTCTTCACTTCGAAGAGGGCCGGCACCTCGATGCTCCCGGGTTCACAGACCCGACCGAGATCGTTGCGCAACAGGTCCACGATCATGAGGTTCTCTGCGCGGTCCTTCTCGCTGGCCTGGAGTTCCTGTGCCAACCGTTCATCCTCTACCGCAGCGGTTCCCCGGGGACGGGTTCCCTTGATGGGGCGGGTCGTCACCACACCATCGATCAGCTGCAGAAACTGCTCGGGCGAGGAGCTGAGCACATGGCCGAAGGGAAAGGGGAGGTAGGCGCCATAGGGCGCGGGGTTCTGTTCGCGCATCGTGCGATAGAGCGGCAGGGTGTCGCCTGTAAAATCGGCCTCGAAAGGCTGGGCATAGTTGACCTGGTAACAGTCGCCCTCGCGCAGATAGTGCTGGATGCGCTGGAAGGCGTGCGCATACTCCTCTTTGTTCACCAAACGGCGGGGCCGCCCCTGCAGAACGGTCCGTTGTGGAGAAACCGCAGGCCCCCGGGCGGCGGCTTCCAGTTTCTCCGCCAGGTCCCTGGGAACCGATTCGCCCACGATCCAGCAGCGCCTCTCCACCCTGTCGGCGAGAACGGCCCAGTCGAAGATGCCCATGGCCAGTTCGGGAAAACCACCCCCACGGGTCGGCATGCCCATGAGACGACGGCCGAAATCATAGGAGAGGTATCCGAGAGCGCCGCCGGTAAAAGGCAGGCCGGCAAGGGACGGTCGCGGCCTTTCCACCAGCTTGGAGCGAATCACCTCCAGCGGATTCTCGTCCAGCCAGCGTGAACGGCCATCACGGCCGGTGAGCCGCGTACCCGCCCCTTCGGCAACGATCCGCCAGCGAGGATCGGCCACCAGGATGTGCCAGCGCCATCCAGGACCTGTACGACCACCACCGCTGTCGAGCCAGAAAGCCCACGGCAGATGACGGATGCAACCGTAGAAATCGGCAAGGTCCGAAGGCCAGGGCAGTTCCTGTCTGATCACTAACGGCGCGGCGGATATCCGTAGGGATAGCCTTGCCAGTAGCCCCCTCCCGGCCGGGCGCCGTATCCCGGTTGCGCGGGAACAGCATAGGGGTAGCCGCGGCTTCGCGGTTGCTGCCACCCTGGGTAGTAGGGCCGGCGGACAGCCGGCGAGCTCGGGGCTGCCGGGCTGGGTGTCGTCGCAGGCTCTGCCGTCGCGGGAGACCCGGCAGAAGCTGCAGGCTCCGGAACCGCAGGAGGTGTCTTGGGGGCGGGTTGCGACAATGCCGGAGCAGGCGGTTCTGACTGGGAGACTTCTGCAGGAGGTTGTGCAGAAGGAGCTACCTTTTCCGCAGCAGGAAGTGCGTCACTGCCCTGGCCGGGCTCCGCAGTGGGGGTCGGCCCGGCAACGGGCGGCGCTGCTTCTGCCGCCGGCTGGCTCGCCTTCCCGGACGCTGAGCCGGCCAGGGAGGGCTCAGGCTGCTGCCCCGCAGGCGGCTGCAGGGGTTGCGCGATCTCGGCTTCCCCGGGATGCCGTTGGCCGGCCTCGGCCAGGTCCGTCCCAGCGCCAGGCGCGGTCTCTTTTACAGCTTCCACGGGTGCTGCCATTTCACTCGCCGCTTCCGTAACCGCGGTTACCGGCACCGGCACACTCGAAGCCGGTTTTCCGCTGCCGGCCTGCCGTGCGTCTTCCACCGGCTGCTGTTGCACCCTGCTCGGGGTGGAGTGTCGCTGGCGATCATCGTGAAACAGGGTGGAGCGGTAGTACATGATCAGGCCGATGGTGAGGCAGGCAAAGAGCGCGAGCACCAGCAGGCTGGCCAGGAAATTCATCAACCGGGCAACCGGTCCCCGCTTTTCCGGAACTGGCGGGACCTCTTCGAATTCGCTGAACTCTTCCACTATCTCCTCTCGCGGATTCAACTCGCTAGTGCAACGGGTGGTTTGATCCCGAAGAATACCTGATTGGGTGTCTTGTACCCCAGGCATTTTCGAGGGCGATTGTTCAACTTGTCCATGATCTCCAGGACCTGCCTGTCCGTCAGTTTGTTGAAGTCGG
>QNZQ01000209.1 GCA_003972985.1 Gammaproteobacteria bacterium
AACAACCTGGTCAGGCTTTTCTTGGAAACTTCGCCACTGGACCTCTCATGGCGGTTATTGCAGCGTATGGCCGATGCGGTAGTAGCTGTGCGCCCAGGACGCAAGTTCCCGAGAGACATGAAAAAAGTCCGAGTCCCCGGATTCCAGATACAGTATCGAAGAACACGGTGAGGCTTAAGTTAATGACATTGACGCTAAACTACCCACTCGATCAGGGGAAGAGCCGAAAAAGGTTTCAAAGAAGAAGGTCGGCAAGAAGGCAGCTGCCAGGAAGGCGCCGGCACGCCGGGTCAGCGACCAGGAGCGCTACGAGATGATCCAGCGCCACGCCTACTTCCTCGCCGAAGCGCGCAACTTCGAGCCCGGCCACGAGATGGCGGACTGGATCGAGGCCGAACGCTTCGTGGACGAGATGCTGAAGAAGATGTGATCGTTCTCAGTCGATGCCCAGGGCGTGCAGGAAGGCCGCCCGGGCCTCGGCAAGTTCCAGGCCCGTCTCTTCGAGCAGCAGCAGTGCCGGGTACTCCTGCTGCAGAAAAGCTGCAAAGAGGCCGGAGGTCCTGCCCAGTTCCTCCCCTTTCGGTGAATGGAGCGGCACGGAACGCAAGCCGCAACTGGGTGATTTCGATTTCAGGATCACCGCCTGCAGCTCATCGATGAGACTTCGCGCCGACCGGCTCCATTGCTCGATGACGCCGGTAACATCCCTGCCAGGATCCTCGACTCCGAGCGCATGGATGCCATCCTCCAGCTTTACCAGCCTCACGGGAGGACGCGGCACCGGCAGGCCGGCACCCACTTCCGGACACAGGGGAACCAGGTCGGCAACGTCGGCCAGCACCTGGCGAATCCATTCATGCGGCTTCGACTGACCGTCATAACGCACCGGCTCACCCAGGAGGCAGGCGCTGACGCCTACCCGGGGCTTCAAAAGGCCTCTGCTTCCACTTCCAGGTAGGCAATGCTCACGTGACTGCCCACCAGGCTGTCGAAGTCTACCCAATCCTTCCATCGTGTCAGCTTCGGCAACAGCCTGGGCTTCATCTCGAAGTCGCTGATCTCTTCCTCGAACAGCTCCTTTACGCCTTCGTACAGCGCCACCAGGTAGTCACGGTACTCGCTGGCCGCTTCCGGCCCGCCCGTCCTGCCATGACCCGGCACAAAGACCTTCGCACCGCTGGCCAGCGCCCGTTCCAGGGCGGCCATGTTGCCCGCAAGGCTGGCATCGTTCAGACGCAGCATGCGCCCGTGACCGGCATTGTCACCGAGGAAGATCACCGATCTCTCCGGCAGTAGGATCATGATGTCGTTGTCGGTATGTGCCTTGCCGTCATGCAGAATTCGGAAGGTGACGTCCCCGATGCGGATCTCCGTTCCCTCATCCACCGGAGTGTTGGCATTGACCACCCGGGTGCCCGCCGTGGCACCTTCGGTCATGTTCATCATCACTTCCAGCCACTGTTCCCCGGCCCCCTGCTCCACCCGCTCCCTCATGCGCGGGTGGGCGTAGATCCTGGCATCGGGAAACGCCTCGGCGATGGCCTGGTTGCCCAGCCAATGATCGCCATGGACGTGGGTATCGAAAACCGCCACCACCGGCTGCCCGGTGACCTTGCGTACATGGGTCAGCACCATCTCCCCTACCTGCACACTGGAACCCGGATCGATGACCACCACTCCGGCCCCGGTCACCACAAAGGCCGGGTTGTTCATGAAACCCTGATTCCCGGCGCTGGGCACCCCCAGGGGGCCGTGGATCACGTACACACCCTCGGCCACCTGCTCGGCCTGGTAGTCGGCAGCAAGCGGTGGTGCCTTGTCGGCCAGCAAGGGTGCTGGCAGCAGCAGGAACGCAGAGAACAGCATGAGAAATCTTGTCATGATCACTCCGAAACATGGAAAGCCGTGTATGGCAGTATAATCCAGCCTACCAGCCAGTCAGGCAGAAGATCTCATGAACGACCTCGTCAGGCGCGCGCGCGAGTTTGCCACCAGCGCCCACAAGCGCATCGGGCACCGCCGCAAGTACAGTCAGCAGCCCTACGATGCCCATCTGAAGGCAGTGGCCAACCTGGTCGCCGCAGTCACTGACGACCAGCAGATGATCGCCGCCGCCTGGCTGCACGACACCGTGGAAGACACCCCGGCCACCCATCACGACATCGAGGATGCCTTCGGCCCTGAAGTGGCGCGGCTGGTTTGGGAACTCACCGACATTAGCAGGCCAGGCGACGGCAACCGGGCCGTGCGCAAGGCGATGGACCGGGATCACCTGGCCCAGGCCTCGGACCGTGCCCAGACCATCAAGCTCGCCGACCTCATCGACAACGCCCGAGACATCTGCCACCACGACGAGCGCTTCGCCCGCACCTACCTGCGCGAGATGGCTTCTCTGCTCGAGGTACTGGAGCGCGGCCACCCTGCACTGCGAGTCCGCGCGCGCGAACTGCTGGACAGCTGTGAGCAGAAACTGGGCATTGCGCCAGCGCTCCCCGACTACGACGATGATGATCATCGTTCCCAGCGCGCTGAACTGGGCTTCGCCCGCCGTCGCGTCCAGCGGTTTTTCACCGAAGCCTTCACCGCCCGCGATATTGCCGAGCCTCTGGCCTCCTTCGATGCAGACAGTAATCCGCAACGTGTTCTGGAGGTGATGGAGCAGAAGAGGCTCTCGGTAGCCGGCATTCGCCATGCAGGCCTGGTCGATTCCTACTTGCGGCGCGCAGACATCACGGCCGGTCTGCCCCTCGACCAGGCGCGTCAGTTCAGTCCCGACCAGCTCGTGTCCGGCGATGCCAGCCTGCCGGAAGTGGTGGAGGTGCTGATTCGCCACCACCACTGCTTCGTCTCCATACTTGGTACCGTGACCGGCATCATCACCCGCTCCGAGATGGAACAGCCACTGGTGAGGATGTGGCTATTCGGCATGATCACCATTCTCGAGATGCGACTCACGGAGATCGTCAAGGAACTCTGGCCCAACGAGGAGTGGACCAGCCTGGTCAGCCGAGGACGGCTGGAAAAGGCAAGAAAGCTGCAGGAGGAGCGCAGCCGTCGCGGCCAGCAGGTTTCACTGGTGGACTGCCTGCAGTTGTCCGACAAGGGCTACCTGGTGATCAGCGATCCCGAGTACTTCCGGCGCTTTGGCCTGGAATCGAAATCCCAGGCACAAGCAGCCATTCGCAGCCTCGAGTCGCTGAGGAACAACCTGGCCCACAGCCAGCCCATCACCACCCAGGACTGGCCGCAGATCGTGCGCATGACCCAGCTGGTTTCCAGCGAGGACTGAAGCGGGAAGAATTCATGACCGATAACGACACACTCTTCACCGACTCTCACGCTGCTGCACAGTCACAGAAGAGCCGCTGGACCCGCTTGGCCAGCAGTTGGAGAAGCATCCGGGTCACCCTGACGCCCGAGATCCTCACGGTGATGCCCCGGCCGCTGGTCAAATGGCTGACCATCCTGCTGGCGCTGGATCTCTGCCACCGGATACCTGTGGGGCACATCCGTAAAGTGCGGGACCTTGGAGAAGAATCCGGCTACGGAAAGGTCGAGGTCGTGATCCAGACGCAGGAAGGCGGAGAGAAGAACCTGCTTCTCTGGCTGAAAGATGCTCAGGCCTTCATCGAAGCGACAAAAGGCCTCATCGAGCAGGCCGACACCCAGCGGCAGTGAAGCCGCCGGTAACCGCCATTCAAAAGCCGCGAGACCCGGGAGGGCAGGACGGGAAGCATCCCGCCCGAAAACCGATCAGTTCCGCCTGCGCGCCGCCACCCGCAGCCGCAGCGCGTTGAGCCGGATGAAGCCCTCGGCATGCTTCTGGTCGTAGGCGCCGGCATCCTCGTCGAAGGTGGCGATGGCCTCGTCGAAGAGACTGTTGGTTTCGGACTTGCGCCCCACCACGATGACATTGCCCTTGTAGAGCTTCACCCGCACCACACCATTCACCACCTGCTGGGTCTGGTCGATGAGCGCCTGCAGCGCCTCGCGTTCGGGAGCGAACCAGAAGCCGTTGTAGATCATGGTGGCGTAGCGCGGCATGAGTTCGTCCTTCAGGTGCGCCGCCTCGCGGTCCAGGGTGAGGGACTCCATGGCGCGGTGGGCCTTGAGCATGATGGTACCGGCGGGCGTCTCGTAGCAGCCGCGCGACTTCATGCCCACGAAGCGGTTCTCCACGATGTCATCGCGACCCACGCCGTTCTCGCCGCCCACCTTGTTCAGGTACTCCATCACCGCCGCCGGGGTCATGGGCTGGCCGTCGATGGCCACGATGTCGCCCTTCTCGTAGGTGAGCTCGAGGTAGGTGGGCTGGTCCGGCGCCTTCTCGGGCGAAACGGTCCAGCGCCACATGGACTCTTCCGGCTCGTTCCAGGGATCCTCGAGAATGTCGCCCTCGTAGGAGATGTGTAACAGGTTGGCATCCATGGAATAGGGTGACTTCTTGCCCGCCTGGGCGAAGTCCACGGGAATGCCGTGGGTTTCGGCATACTTCATCAGCTTCTCGCGCGAGAGCAAGTCCCACTCCCGCCAGGGAGCGATGATCTTCACGTCGGGCATGAGGGCATAGGCACCCAGTTCGAAGCGCACCTGGTCGTTGCCCTTGCCGGTGGCACCGTGGGCGATGGCATCGGCGCCGGTTTCACGGGCGATCTCCACCAGACGCCTGGCGATGAGGGGACGGGCGATGGAGGTGCCCAGCAGGTACTCGCCCTCGTAGACGGCGTTGGCGCGGAACATGGGAAAGACGTAGTCGCGGGCGAACTCCTCGCGCAGATCCTCGATATAGATCTCCTTCACGCCCATGGCCTCGGCCTTGGCGCGGGCCGGATCCACCTCTTCACCCTGACCGATATCGGCGGTGAAGGTGACGATCTCGCAACCGTACTCGTCTTCCAGCCACTTGAGAATGACCGACGTATCCAGCCCGCCCGAATAGGCGAGCACCACCTTGTTGACCTTGTTCTTCGACATTTGCTGTTCCTGTTGCTGATGGATTCTGCGTGGGAGCACCTGCCAATGCTCCGTAGGAGCGGCCTCCCGGCCGCGAATCCTTGTTACGATCGGCCCGAGGGCGGGCCTCCTACCGCGTAAAAAAGCAGGATGACGTCATCTAAAACCGCAAGTGGTTGATAAGCGGGGCAGGTACCTGATCGGAAAACTTCGGAGGCATGGCACTGGAAATGTTCCCGACATTTCCAGCATTTCCTCCGTCACTGGAGGTCATGCCGACGTGGAGCATACATGGACGTATTCACAGCGGTTTTCCGAGCAGGTGCCTGCCCTGCCCAAGTTAGGATGACGTGACCCCGCGTAAAAAAGGCGAATTATACCGCTCAGGAACCGTTTCGCGCTAAAATTGCGCTTTTTCACTCACCGGAATCTGCGCATGCGTACCTCCCAGTTTCCCCTGCACACGCTCAAGGAGACCCCCAGCGATGCCGAGATCGCCAGCCACCGGCTGATGCTGCGGGCCGGCATGATCCGCAAGCTCGCCTCGGGCCTCTACAACTGGCTGCCCCTGGGCCTGCGGGTGCTGCGCAAGGTGGAGCTCATCGTGCGCGAGGAGATGGACCGCTCCGGCGCCCTGGAGCTGCTGATGCCGGTGGTGCAGCCCGCCGAGCTGTGGCAGGAGTCGGGCCGCTGGGAGCAGTACGGTCCCGAGCTGCTGCGCTTCCGCGACCGTCACGGCCGCGAGTTCTGCCTGGGTCCCACCCACGAGGAGATCATCACCGACCTGGCGCGCAACCAGCTCAAGAGCTACCGCCAGCTGCCGGTGAACTTCTACCAGATCCAGACCAAGTTCCGCGACGAGATCCGCCCCCGTTTCGGGGTCATGCGCGCGCGCGAGTTCCTCATGAAGGACGCCTACTCCTTCCACCTCGACCAGGTGTCGCTGCAGGAGACCTACGAGCGGATGCACGCCACCTATTGCCGCATCTTCGAGCGCTGCGGGCTGGACTTCCGCCCCGTGGCCGCCGACACCGGCGCCATCGGCGGCAGCGCCTCCCACGAGTTCCACGTGCTGGCCGACTCGGGCGAGGACGCCATCGCCTTCTCCACCGAAAGCGACTACGCCGCCAACGTGGAGCTGGCCGAGGCGATGCCCCCGGTGACCGAGCGGCCGGCCCCCTCCAGGGAACTGGAACTGGTGGACACGCCCGATGCCCGGACCATCGCCGAACTGGTGGAACAGTTCGACCTGCCCATCGAGCAGACGGTGAAGACCCTGGTGGTGGAGGGTGCCGACGGCGGGCTGGTGGCTCTGCTGGTGCGTGGTGACCACGAACTCAACGAGATCAAGGCCGAGAAGCTGCCGCAGGTGGCCAGCCCCCTGCGTTTCGCCACCGAAGAGGAGATCCGCGAGGCGGTGGGCGCAGGCCCCGGTTCCCTGGGCCCGGTGAAGCTGCCCCTGCCCATGATCGCCGACCGCTCGGTGGCGGTGCTGGCCGACTTCACCGGTGGCGCCAACATCGACGGCAAGCACTGGTTCGGCATCAACTGGGAGCGGGACCTGCCACTGCCCGAGGTGGCCGATATCCGCAACGTCGTGGAAGGCGACCCCAGCCCCGACGGCAAGGGGACCCTCACCATCGCGCGCGGCATCGAGGTGGGCCACATCTTCCAGCTCGGCACCAAGTACAGCGAGGCGATGAACGCCACGGTGCTGGACGAGAACGGCAAGGCGGTGGTGATGACCATGGGTTGCTACGGCATCGGTGTGTCGCGCGTGGTAGGGGCCGCCATCGAGCAGCACCACGACGACCGCGGCATCGTCTGGCCCGCCGCTATCGCCCCTTTCCAGGTCTCGCTGTTGCCCATGCAGATGAAGAAATCGGAGGCGGTGCGCGAAGCGGCGGAGAAGCTCTACGCCGAACTGCAGGCCGCCGGCATCGAGGTGCTCTTCGACGACCGCGACCTGCGCCCGGGCGTCATGTTCGCCGACCACGAACTCATTGGCATTCCGTACCGCATCGTGGTGGGCGCGCGCAGTCTGGAGAAGGGCGAGGTGGAATTCCGCGCCCGCAGCGCCGAGGAAAACGAGATGATCCCCATGGAAGCCGTGGCGGATCACCTCAAGGCAATGCTCGCCTGAACAGGACAACCTGCCCCACGGGCCCCGACAATTTGCAACTGGACTGACTGGTAACTGGTAAATGGAACGAAAAAACGCCTACGACAAAGAAGACCTCATCAAGTGCGGCCACGGAGAACTCTTCGGCCCCGGGAACGCCCAGTTGCCCACCGACAACATGCTGATGATGGACCGTATCACCCACATCAGCGATTGGGGCGGCGCCCACGGCAAGGGTGAGATCATCGCCGAACTCGACATCAAGCCCGAACTCTGGTTCTTCGAATGCCACTTCCCCGGCGACCCGGTGATGCCAGGCTGCCTGGGACTGGACGCCATGTGGCAGATGGTCGGTTTCTACCTCGGCTGGCTGGGCAATCCCGGGCATGGCCGGGCGCTGGGCGTGGGCGAGGTGAAGTTCACCGGCCAGGTACTGCCCGAGGCGAAGCTGGTGAAGTACACCATCGACATCAAGCGCATCATCACCCGCAAGCTGGTGCTGGGGATCGCCGACGGCAGGCTCGAAGTGGACGGCCGGAAGATCTATACCGCCAGGGACCTGCGGGTGGGCCTGTTCACCTCCACCGAAGGCTTCTGAGCACCAGTTCACACTAATACCACCAGTTGCTTATCAAGAACCTCCGCAGCAGTTAGCCCGGATTTCTCACCACCCCTCTAGAAATAGGCCTCTTTTTGTTGCATAAAGCAAGGGCAACCAAACACTTACCGGCAACAAGAGAAAGAGGCCTATGAATACAGAGTGTAAACCGAAACAGCTGGAATTTCAGTCCCTGGGTCGA